>JAUZEU010000345.1 GCA_030838885.1 Bryobacterales bacterium
ACCTTGACCCCGAACGGCGCGACCTCCATCGCCAGAGCGTCGCTGAAACCGCCCACAGCCCACTTGGCCGCATGATAGGGCGTATTGCCGCCGTACGCGAGCCGACCACCGACCGACGACACCTGAAAGATGTGACCGCTTTTCTGCTTGCGCATTACCGGTATAGCGGCGCGCGTTGTGTAAACCACGCCGTAGAAGCACGTGTCCACGATCGACTGGAAGTCCTCCCCGCTTATCTGCTCGAACGGCGCAATCTTCCCATAGATCTACGTTCGGCCAGGATCTATCTGAGAGTCTTCAGAACCGCGCCGAGAGTATCGAGTATTTCGCGCGACAGCTCGCGATCCGAGACGGCGCGTGCCCGCGATATCGCTCCGACGAGCGCACCCATCGTCAGGATCGCCTTTGATCTCGCCGCGCGCTTGTCCTTGCCTGGCAGCAAGCCGGCAACAATTGAAGCTCGTTCCCGAGTTGCTCGGAAGCAAGTGTCCGGGTCCGCGGAATGTGGCGTCAGAATTCGCGCCGCGCGGCATTAGTCTAGCGTGAATCAGGTCACGCCCGGTGAACCAAGACTCCGATTTGGTCGGACCAAGCGCCGACCCGACGCAGCTATGGCGGCGCTGGAAAAAACGCTATCGGGAATGACGGCTCTAGGCTGTATGGGTGAAGCGGAGGAAATCGCGAGAGCCGCACTTTCTCTGGCGTCCGACAAAGCTTTCCTTTGTTACCGGCGCCGAGATCGTCGTCGACGGCGGCGCGACCGGGGCCCCGGTCGCCGCGCCGGTGTATCGAGTGGGAGCGAGCCAATGATGCAAGGCGATCAGGAGATGTTCACATGCCAATTGCAAAACATTCACGTCGTCGAAGGCCGAAACGCGCAAGTGCATCGTCGAACTGATCGAGGTGACGTCCATTGACCGAAATGGCGGAGCCGTTCTGTCACAATTATGAGTCACGGCGGCGAGTTTATCGCCGGCGACGTATATGCGGTGCCGAACTAACGCACTCCCATTTCGAAGCAGCGGAATAAACATCTGCCAGCCGTTCTGGTGAAAGCCTGTGAAGGTGGGGCCACGCTGGTCTCCTCAACTCGCCGCGGTATATAAGAGCGAAGGGCACCGCGAATGCTCACCCTGCTCGAATAATGCAGCAGCGGTTGAGGATCGCAGTTGCTGACGAGCTGGAAGAAAACGTCGCGCCCAGATCGTCCAGCGGCAGATATCCCATGTCATCGATGATGACGACCTTGGGAGTAAGCAAATAACTGAAAGATAAATAGGTTGTTTTGGTGCCCGGGGCGGGAATTGAACCCGCACTCTCCTTGCGGAAAAACGGATTTTAAGTCCGTTGCGTCTGCCGATTTCGCCACCCGGGCATATTAGGAACAAAAGACTTAAACGACGGGCGATTGCTGAGACAAAACGCCCGTAATGGAAGCTGTTGCGGCTTGCTGCAATGGTTGCTCATCTATCGCCTCACCCATTCTAGCGTTCGGTGTCCTCCATTCGTGCATGGCTCTTGCCTGGGCTGCCGAGGAAGGGTCCACGTATCGCTGGCTCACCGTTCTGTAGGGCGCCCAGCCACCTTCATAACCAAGAATGGATCCCGCAGACCTCGCCCAACCATTCAGCATTGTATGTCGTAACAAGTGGATCACGAAATCAGGCGACAGTTTCAGCGTTTGCGTAATTTGGAGTGCTGAGCCTCTGCAGTGTAGATGGACAACGCTCATCGCCCGCTCGTTACCAACTTCAACTCCGATCAATTGCTTTGGGGTGGATGCGTCTGTTTGCTGCGCCAAGGCCAGCGCTGCGCTGATGACTGCGGGAATGACGAATCGCCGATTCATCTTTGTCTCCTGCACACCGGATTAGAGTATGAAGTATTCGACGGCCCGATTCGCTACGAGATGTTTCGGTTCAGCCGCAGCGACAACGAGTGGCTGCTCACTCGAATCAAGTCGCAGATTACGCGAGCAAGGCAACTGGACCGCGTTCCTGATCCTGAGTTACTTTAGTTGGGCCCCCGGCAGAGTGGTTCATTTGCAACCTGTGCCGAAGACCTGTCCGAGTAACGGCTTGGGCACGTGGCGGATAAGGCACTTACCGGGCGGCACTCAGGTGTGCCACAAAGTCATTGTTCGGACGTGATGGTGAGTAGCCGCTCAACTGTTGCGCTCAGCGTCACTGATTTTACACGCAGTCGAACCGGATCCCGGTTGCCGCTGACTTGAGTTGGCGCGACGTGAGAACACCGTGGCTGACGCGTTTGGCCTCGATGGTGCGCGGCGTACCGTACGGGCGGTTGGGCAGGGCAGAACCGCATTCTTCCAGGATTCGATTCCAGTAGGCGTTATTGTGCTTCCAGCGCCGCTTTAGAATGCACAGTTCCAGTACCCGGATCGTTGCTGCGGTCTGTGTAATTTGTTAAGATCTGCCAGCATGACGAAAGGGTATGCGGATGCGAACGAGATTCCTCCTCTTGCTCCAGACTCTCCTCACGATTGCTCCGCTGCGCAGCAACGATCTGCCGGTGCTTGCTGTGACTGCGCGGAGCTACAACGCGAGTACGACCGTCTTTGGCTGGTTTACTTTACTACTATGGATACGCTTATGGCACGCAGGCAATTTGCTCAGCGACAGGAATACTTACAAATCCTGAAAGCGTGCCAGGATGCCCGTGTCCGCTGTGAGGAATCAAGGCAGCTTCTGGACAATCACAAAGCCTCGCACTCGCGATCGCTTTCAGCAGCGGCCGGCTGCTAGAGCGTGCATTCTGAAACTGCGCTGACGCCAGTGCCGCACCCTGGCGCCGGAACACCGCGGCGGCCAAATTGGCACAATTCTTAACAACGCGACTTTTCGATCCGGCCGCACTTCCAAGTACAATCTGCCTACGAGAGACCGCCTGTCAATGAGGCGTTCGATGCCCCAGGGAGCAAATGCTCCAAAGCCCAGCTTCCGATTTATCAATATTCCCTCTTGGAATGGATCAAAAACCATAAACTTTAAGGCAGTAACTTTCCTGTCCGGATGCTTAGGTGAACCCACCGTAATTCGCTGTTGCGCTTGTGCCTCCGTATTGGTTCATCGGGGTATTTATTCACTCTCTCGATTTCAAACCGGGCATTCCGGGCGCAGCGGGGGCAGAAGTAAGCGGAATCGGGTGGGGTGAATGCCCAGGTGGGTGAGCCGGCGGAGCGGTCATTACTATGCGCCAAGGAAGGCATTGTGCCCGATCAAATCCACAGC
Source organism: Bryobacterales bacterium (assembly GCA_030838885.1). GTDB lineage: Bacteria > Acidobacteriota > Terriglobia > Bryobacterales > Bryobacteraceae > BOG-234. The sequence goes on from JAUZEU010000345.1 coordinate 3,252, forward strand.
GATCACCTCACTCTTGAGCGACTGGGCAAAGCGCGTCGGGGAACAACCGACGGTTCGGCTAAGATCGGAACAGAAGAGGATGTCGCTCCGCCATCGTGACAGCAGTGATGGAGGATGCGGAGAAGCTTTCGGTATATTGTCGGCGCGGAACTGAAAAGTGTGCCCACATGAGACCTCCGCGGAGTTGTTCCATTCACGCGGTCGATCTCCTCTGTCGGGGACTGCTTGTGCGGACGAAGTGGCGGTACGCCTCGCAGGCTGCGGGCCGGGTCAGAATGGCGTTCAGGTGGCTACAGTCCTTCGGAGCATCAACGAGTGATCCAACTTCCGGTCTGGCGATGGTGGCGTGAGGGTTGTCTATCCGGCGGCCAGAGCAGGTCCGGGCTAAACAATGCACTGGTCGGGATATTGCACCCGTAGTATCAGGCGGCCAAAAGTGGCAATCTTTGTCGTAATCTGTTTTGCAGTTGGATTCGCACTCCTGTGGATTGTGGTCATCAGACCCGCCCAGGAGCGGGTGAAGCGGGAGGCCCGCGGCGCCACAGGGCTGACGGCTGACGACGACAGTTCGGTACGTGAGCCCCCGTCGGACTCCGGCCCGCGGTCCAGTCTGGAGTAATCGATCAGACTACTCCAACAGAGCTTCAATCAGGCTCGGGCCGGTTTGCCTGATTGCGTCACGGAAATGACTGCTGAACTGACGGGCGGTGGTGGCGCAAGTGGCAGAGACGCTGAGACTCCGGGCAATGCCTGTCCAGTTCAGGTCCGGGTTGCCGATATCGAGCATGCTTTCGGCTTTTTCACCAAAGCCATGGGCTCCGGTGCGCTGCATCTCTATTTCGAGAATGCGGTAACGCCGATTCACCAATATCACTGTGACGACATTCAGGTTTTCGCGCGCCATGGTCCAGAGGGACTGCGGCGTGTACATGCCGCTGCCGTCGCCTTCGAGCGCGACCACCTTCCGACCGGGGCAGCCGATCGCGGCACCGGTGGCTACGGGAAGTCCCTGGCCGATGGAGCCTCCGGTGACGGGCATGAACTCGTGGCCCGCGGCGGACTTCAGGTGATCGAGTATTTTACCCGCGGAGGACACCATCTCATCCGATACGAGGGAGTTTTCGGGCAGGAGTGCCGCGAGGGTGAGGCCGATGTGATCGAGCGTGAGCCCGACGTCTTCCATGGGGGCTTTGGGAATTGCAATGGAGGGAAGGACGACTGGAGGGAGTCCCTCGGCGAGGGCTTCCAGCGCGGCCGTTCCGTCTTCGCCACGAGCCGCGAGGACGAAATCGCGGCAGGAGTCGGAGGTCATATAGCTGGGCGTAGAAGGATAGGCGAAGAACGATACAGGCCTCTCGGCTTCCACCAGAATCAGGTTTTGAATATCTGCCAAAAACGGCAGCGCGGCTTCGGGGAAATAGGGGACCTGAGGGGCCGGATAGAACGCGCGTCCTGAGGCGATCTTTGCTACGTTGCGCGCGGTGATGATGCGCGTTCCGGTGGCTGCCGAGATTCGGCCGGCGGCTTTCAGCGCTCGTTCGTTGACGGACTTACCGCCCAGAAGGATGGCTGTACCCGGCTCGCGCAATAACCTGGCGGCGGCATCGAGAGCCTGGTTGCAGGGGAAGGGAACTGCCAGCGGCGCGATGGATTGACCGAGAATTTCAGTCTTAGACCAGGAGTAATCGGCGGGGACGATGAGGGTGGCGACCTCGCCGGGTGGTCCCCAGGCGGCGGCTATGGTCTCGGCTGTGGCTGGGCCGATATCATCCGCGCTTTGCGCCGTGCGGACATGGTTTGAAACGGTGCGGGCGAACGCCTGGATGTCTGAGGTGAGCGGCGCTTCCACTTTGAGATGCGGGGTGGCGTGTTCGCCTACGATGCAGACGACAGGCGAGCGGGCTTTGCGTGCATTATGGAAATTTGAGAGGCCGTTGGCGAGACCGGGGCCGAGGTGCAGAAGGGTGGCGGCGGGGCGACCGGTCGCCCGTGCATACCCGTCGGCAGCACCGGAACAGACGCCTTCGAACAGACAGAGGACGCTGCGCAAGCCGGGGACACGATCGAGCGCCGCTATGAAGTGCATCTCCGACGTGCCGGGATTCATGAAGCAGGTATCGACTCCACCAGCCAGGAGAGTTCGTAAGAGACTTTCAGCGCCCGTCATTTATGCAATCCGTCTGAAATCCCGCAAGGGTCATCGTGGAACAGAATACTATGGCTTAGTGAACGAATTCGTTAAGATCGACATCCACGGTGACATTGCAGTCATTACCATCG
>JAUZEU010000346.1 GCA_030838885.1 Bryobacterales bacterium
GCTGCCGAGGATCGTCAGCTCAGCCAGAGAGAGGGCCATCACGCCCCCACCAGATACCGCATTGCGCTGGTCAGCCGACCCTCTTGGATCTGCAGGTGTGGGGCGATGCCGTCAGCGGTCACAGCGCCGTATTTCTGGATGAACTCCGCGCCTCCCTGGATATCGATCGCGTTCAGATGGAAGTGACCCTCTACCGGCGCCGGCGTCGTCTGGAACGGGAAATCTGCCGGCCAGAAACCTCGTACGCTTGGCTGCCCTTGTACCAGGTGTAGGGGTCTGATACCTGCGGGATCGCCCTGAACGGCGACTGTCGAAGATTTCCCTTGGAGTCGAAGTCGGTATTGTTGCCATCGAATCCTGGCTTACGTTCAGGGCGGTAGGCACGTGCCTGCGGTTCCGCTCAAGCGCGAGAGTGATCTCATTTTCCCTGATCTTCTTTGGGTCACCGATCAGCGATGTCACCAGCCCGAGTGCCAGGCCCACACCTGCGAGGATCGGGACCGCTGGACCGGATACGCCAGATAGAGCCAAAATGGAACCTGTGGCACCCGCCAGCGCTCCAGTGCCGCCGATTGCGCCACGAACATCAGCGTGACGGAACTGATCGAAGGCAGCAATCCCGCCGCCGATTGCGGCCCCTGCTATTCCGAGGGTTTTCGCGTTGAGACCAAAGCCTGATGACTTGCCTTTATCGTAGCCGGGAAGTGTAGTCCATGAAGGATCAAGCCCGCCTTCGCCGCTTCCCGCCACTCCGGGCAACCCGGCCGCTCCGCCGCTGAGCCGCAGCAGCTTGCCCGGCACACTGGATCCGGAGGAAACAACCCTACCGCCACCAGATGCGGAACTGCCCGCGGCGGCGCCCCCGGAGATCGTCAGCAGCTTGTCTGCCGCCGCATCGAGCTTGGCGCCTGCAGTAGTCAGCGTGACGCCGGCACGCCGCCGGTTTTTAAAGTCCCTTTCGGAGACCGTTGCAAGTTATTGAAATATGTGTCGTTTATAGGTTCGACAGTTCGGCTGTCAACCGAAATGTTGCAGGTTCGAATCTTACCCCAGGAGCCAAATCTTTTGTAGACTTACGGCTCTTACCGCGCCCCAGCAAGAACCCCGGCGTTTTCACACTTATTGAAAGTTTTGTGGGGATCATCCTTGCAATACGTTTGGCAAACCAGTGTCTTGGTGGGGAGTGATCACCATGGAATCCGAAACACTTGTTCATCGGTTCCGTAATTATCAGAATTGATCCGGTCAGCAGTTCCACCCGTCGCGTTAAATTCAATTCTGCCAACCTCGTTTACATTGAATCGGCGATTCTGGCCTCCGGCCTGTGTAAAGGAAATGGACCCGTTCTGAGCAGAATGCATTTTGCCTGAGAACTGCGCACCGTTCCTCAAGATAAGTGTGTCCCCCAGCACAAGCCCGGCAAACGGCAAGCAGACGGCCAGAACTCCGACACATTTTCGTATCATTTGTAATCCTCAGGACGAAGTAAGTAATTTAGGGGAATTATAGTAATCCTGTGATCGATCCGGCCTTGGCCATGCTCGCCACGCCGCCGGTCACGCCCTGTTGAAAACTCCGTCGCCAAATTGCTGGTTGCCCCTCAGCATTAATTTTGTCGGGACAGTTGGAACAAACCGTAAACGTTGAGGTTCGAGTGTCCCAACTCGATCTTGCCCAGTCGGAATCCCGGACCATTAGAATCGGGCTGCAAACGACCGCCACTCCTGCCCTTATCGGCCACGGAAGACTGTAGCGGTTGTCACAAGCCCGCCGGTCTCGACGGCTTTCGGTAGATCCAACCGCCACTCAACATCTGATACGCGTGGAATCTGGTTAAAAGCCTGATGGCCAGGCCGAGCGTTGATTGAGTTGAGTGCTCCGTGGCCAGCCAAAGCTCTTGATCGATCGAATGGAGGCAGAGAACGCGCCTCGCAGCCCTTCCGAACATTAAGCCCTGCCGGGGCTCCTACTGCGTCTGTGCTGTCACAGCGGAGTTCCGGTTGTGTAGGTCCTTGCAGAGTCATGGACAGTACAAACTCATCCGATGCGACGGTTCCCGCATGTTGACCGGACTGTCATATATACGCGGTGGGGGCCGTTCAGATGTATCACTGGGATGAGAACCTGGAGAGCGAGGAACTCACTGACCGTGAGTTGGCGGTTATGGAAGAATACGTCCGCTGCGTCATGCAATCCAGCAGGGCAGGAATGGCCGCCTACCAGAGAACCGCCCTTGCGGTCTTACAGCTCCGCCTCAACCAGCTGAGGGTGGAACTTCTTATGCAAACCGGAGAAACGCTCGCCGGCAACAATCCCGAAAAACCGAACTAGCGCTCAGGTATGTCCCGCCAAGGGGCGGACGGCACAGTAGAAGGGCCGCTGCGCCCATTCTGGCGAAATTGACAGGGCAGCGTCGGCCTAATTTACATGAAGAGAAATTGCTCCGCAGTATGCATGCGTATCTCACGATAAAGGGGAGGAAGGGGAAATTTGCCCAGAGGGTGGATCAGCCAAGCGGTGACTTGTGGGTTACTCCTTAAATCTGGCTATAAATCATGATCACTCATAATCACGAGTAGCGCCTTGCATCTCGCGTATCTCTTTGAAAGTATCGGTGGTGAGACTTAGTGATACCTTACGAGCGCTTGGGTACTAATGCGAGTACGATAGTTGCTAACCGAAGTGTTGGAGCCAAATTTTCACAGGCTTACAGCCATATCGCTCGCTCAACAGCCGCGGCCTTTTCAGATTGCGGCGATTATGGGTCAAAGCGTTGCTTTCCATTAGTAACCTTGGTGCTACTCAGTTCGAAAACCCTTTTTGCTCCGGCTGGAGTTCGTGATGCGCAGCGTGATCACTACTTTGCGGTCCAGACCGCTGCCGATAGTTGTCTTTAACGCCACGCCCCCTGCGGTCTAACCACAGCGTTCGGTGCATCCCCGCGTATTTCGCACTGTCGCAAGTCCGGAGAATTAATTATCGCCGGGCCGTTCCGCCTTCTCCACCACGTAGACCGTCACAGGCCTCCTCTTCGACTCCAGCCGCAGACCAAGCTGCTCCGCAACCGCCGTGAAGATTGAAGCCCCGTCAACCTCTGACACCGGAGGTTCACCCTGAGGTGGCCCACCCGGGCCGCCAACGAACGAATCGGGCTTCCACTGCAGCTTCATATCGAAAGTCCCCTCAACACCTGTCCGATCCACAACCGGACGCTTCAGAATATTCGACAGGATATTCGTTAAGATCCGCATGTTTGCGCCGACGCCGGTCAGTTCGCCTTTCTCCGGGTTCATCATCATGCTCGGGCCCTTGCCTGCCTCTTCCGGCGCTTTCAGCTTGCTTCCGCTCTTCGCCGTAGTGAGGACCTAGATGGGAAGCTCACGCGTCTCCATACGCAACTTCAGGCCGAAGCGGTCGCGCAGAATAGCCTGCATACGCTGCCGCTGCCGGTCCATCATCGTTTCCATCGCCTTCGCGTCCGCCTCGCCCGGCTTCGGAAGGGCTTCCGGCTTGTCAGGAGTAAAGCTGACGTCGAAGCCTTCGCCCCTGACCCAGCCCGGTGCGTCGATGACCTGGTAATCACGGACGTCGTACGCAAACGTCAGGAGCACCATCAAACTGGTGTTCATCGTTCGGAGCCCGCCCTGCATGCCGGGTCCGATCCGCACGCCCCGCGCACCCGGATCGGTCTTTTTGATCGACACTACCTCGTAACCGTACTTCGGTTCCGGCGGGGCTTGAGCAAGAGCGCTAAGGCACAGTGAGATACCAACCGCCAACCCAGACCATCGAACGTTCTGCATAGGTGCTCCTGTGATGCTCCGTGCGTTACGAAGCTACCCTGATATGGACGAAGATGGCCCCGCCTGGTTCGGAAATACCTGATTCCCGATCTCATCGCACCCTGCCGTTCGGTCGAAGGCGCGGACGGCTTGCGCGTTTCCGTTTCATTGTAAACGGGATAATCGTCCAAACCAAACCTGCAACCCGCCAAGCCCAAACTTTTCCGCTCCGAGGACTCAGCGATTCACCGCTTTCCCCCGCATTCAAGGGCGATTTAACCTGTGCCGACTATTGCGCAGCCCAGCGGAAAAGAAACGAGCTGTGAAACGAGGGAGAATAGCCGTTATGAAAAAGACTCCTTTCTCGATAGCAGCTATGGCACTTCTGTTGGGCTATGCCGCCCTATCGCAAACGCCAGCCGGGCCGAAGCATCATGTGGTATTCCAGCTGAGCGAAGCCGATGGTCCTGCGTGGAGCTCGCTGGTGCTGCACGTCAATAACACAATGAAGTCTCTGGCTGATGATGGCGGCTCGCAGGTAGAGGTGGTGTTCTACGGACCTGGACTGAGCATGCTGACGAGAACCAATACGGCGTATGAGGAGCGACTGAAACAGCTGTCGGACAGCGGCGTCAGGCTGGTGGCATGCCGGAACGCGATGAAGATGAGGAATGTGAAGACCGAGGATCTATTTCCGTTCGCCGGGCAAGTGGATTCGGGAATCGCAGAAATGGTTCGCAGGCAGGAAGCGGGCTGGGCTTATATTCACTAACCCGCAGTGAAAATAAGTATGACTCGGAAATGTAATGTGACCCGCGAGCGGTCGCGCATCATACAAACGCCGCCGCTGATACGATATTTCCAGTTGTCTGCCTGCTCAGAGAGGAACACGCACCATGCAATCAAAACGTAGTCTTCCGCTTATTGTGGCGGCCACGCTGCCGCTCGCAATCACGATCGCCGCCGGGATGGCTCAGACTCCCGCGCCATCGAAAAAGGCGGCCGTGGTGGACCGGACTCTGGGCTATAACGATACGCCCATGCTTCCAGGGCTCCCTTACAGAGTGCATGACATTAAACGCCCCCATCCGCGCGTGGTCACGCCTGCGGCGCATCCAGGTGCCGCGCCGTCGGACGCGACTGTGCTGTTCGATGGCTCGGATCTCTCGCACTGGACGAAAGGCAAATCGCACCTGACCGGAATGCAGCCGTTCCACGGTACCGAAAAGCCGGAATGGAAACTGGAGAACGGATATCTCGAGGTCGTACCCGGAAAGGGCGACATTGCGACGAAAGACGCGTTTGGCGACTGCCAGTTACACGTGGAATGGGCTGTGCCGGCCGATGCAGCGGGCGTGAGCCAAGGCCGTGGGAATAGCGGTATCTTCATGATGGGCCGTTACGAAATCGAGATCCTGGACTCGTATAACAACCCAACTTACGCGGACGGCGAAGCGGGCGCCATTTACGGGCAGTGGCCTGGACTGGTCAACCCATCGACAAAGCCAGGAGAGTGGCAAACGTTCGATATCGTGTGGGAAGCGCCAAAATATCAAGGCGATAAGTTGGTGAAACCCGCCTATCTGACGCTGTTTATGAATGGAGTGGTGCTGCACAACCGCAAGGAGCTGATGTCCCCGACAAAGCACGCAGGGCTGGCGGTCTACGAGGCACAACCAGCGGAAGACGTCATCGTGCTTCAAAACCATAACAACAAGGTGCGCTTCCGTAACATCTGGGCACGCCGCCTCGGGACTTACGACGAACCGGAAACTCCGGGCCGCTGACAGTTGGCTATACGCGTTAAGCCTGCGTCGTTGGCGAATGATCTTCCTGCCAATCGACTTGCGACAACGACTACCGATAATAACCGATATCACTCGGACGCAATTCGCAGGGATCACCCTTCCACCCGATTTTGAAGGCCGCAGGGTATGGCGGAGACGGCACGTACCGCGCGCCTGTTTCAGGATGCGTCAGGGGAGATTCGTTTACCTGACCACGCTCAGCAGTCGGTCTTGTGCAGCTTGTCTTCAGCTTTAAGGACGCACTTTGTGATCGGCCTTAGCATCGCGCGCAGACAGGCCTGGCCGACCTCCCAGGCGGGCACCGGAATGAAACCGGTGAAACAGGCGTGGTAAGCCACTGCTTCGGAGAGGACCGTCGGGCTGATACAACTAATCCGCAGGCCACGCGGCAATTCGACGCCCCCCTTCACAAAGCCTTGGACCAAATGATTGATGGCTGTTCCTATGGTGACCCCGTGCCTATATTCATCTTCATCGGTCAGAATGCCCGACACCAATGTGAACGGCCCCTTGTCGGCGATGAATGGGAGCGCCACCCGGACCAGGTTGATCTGGCCCACACCCCTGGACTTGATCGAATTCGCCCAGTGCTCGGCGGTGGTCTGTTCCAAAGGAGCCGGAAGGGTTTCTCCGTGATCGGCGCCAACCCTCGGCGGACCGCACTGCAGGACGGCGCTACAACCGGGCTCATCGAGGTATGCGTGTGCCCCGCCGGGGATGCCGACGATTACATGGCCGGGCGTTCATCTTTGCCGAACTGGCGCGTTTAGCGGGCGTCTTTGCTGGCGTAGTGGTGTCCTATGCGGCCCTGGCGTAGAGCAGCGTAGTCTGGCGGCTGAACCGGTCGTCCGCCGTCGACTGGATGACGGGCCGGCGCTCCGACCGGCGCGCGTCTGGTCCATGGCCGAAGCTGACGGGGCACTGATGATCCGAACATGCCCTGCTGAATGAGTGCATTGACCTGCATCAGGCGTCCCACATCTCCGGGCCTGACCTGCATATTGCGAGAGTCGCCGCTATACCGGCAGTCGTTACGGTGACCGCACAACGGGGGATGGCAAAGGGAGACCCGGGAGGTTGCTGTCCGCGTCTCCAGGAGACATCTACCCCTCGCTGGGGGCGGAGATGACGATTATGTTACGGCGAGCGGCCGCTGTGCTGTCCCGGCTTCCGTATGCTCTAACCTGGAACTCCCGCAGCCTCAATAACGGTCGGAAGTGTTCTCTCGAGGGTGTCTACCATGACTGCTCGCAGACTCCAATGAAATCTGTACGTTGCACTCCGCTGGTATTCGGATAATCCCGTTTGCGACGGGTCCGGCCGGAACCACTGGCGGCAACAGGCATAGGCTTCCCGAGTCTCTGACACCGCGATGATACATCGTTGTCATCACGGGTTAACCACAGCGGGGGAGGATGCAAGTAAGAATACAGCAGCAGTTTTTGGGAAATTATGTTAAATTTCCGACAAAAAGATTTATTTTAGACGGTACTGCTTGCGTTTTACGGTAGCGCATAGTACCAATAGTACTTATCCAGTACTTACCGTGCCTGTAGAGCCGCCGGCGCCGAAGCCGAATGTGCTTTGAGTGTTATGACGGCAGGATCCCGAAAGGAATAGACACGTGATGAATGAGTACGGGAATAATTCGTTTCCATTGACCACAGCGCAGCGCGGTCTGTGGTTCAGTCAGAAAATTACGCCGGGCGCGGTTATGAATATCGCCGAAGCGGTCGAGATCTGCGGTCCGATCAGGCCGGAAATCTTCCAGCAGGCGCTGCACGAGGTGGTGGCCGAGGCGGAGCAACTGCGTGTGCGCGTCGTGGAGCAGGATGCCAGGCCGCGGCAGATCCTGCGGTCGGTCTATCAAGGCGCCTTTCCGTACATCGACATGAGCGGTGAAGCTGATCCGCGGGCTGCAATCGAAGCCTGGATGATCGCCGAACTGACGCGGCCGATCGATTTGGCCAACGACCCGCTGTGGGTATCTGCCCTGTTCAAGGCGGCAGACGATCGCTACTTCTGGTATCACCGCGCCCATCACATCGTGTGCGACGGCTACGGCGGCGGCCTGGTTGCCCGCCGGCTCGCAGAGGTATATACGGCTCGTGCCGAGGGCCGTGAACCGGCACCGTACTGCTTCTGTACTGTGGGGGAGGTAGTGGAAGCAGAAACCAGCTATCGCAGCTCGCGCCGCTTCGAGCGAGATCGCGAGTATTGGCTACAACAGTTGGCCCGGCTTCCCGAAGCGGTGACGCTTTCGCGCAGCCGTCGCGTGCATAGCCTGAGTAGTAACCTGCAGCGCAGCACCGCTCATCTGTCCGCTGAGACTGCCCGGCAGCTTGCCGAACTCGGCAAGAACGCTGGGATCAGTCTGCCGCAGGTGCTGATCAGCGTGGTCGCGGCCTATTATCACCGCGCCACCGGCGTCAGCGATCTGGTCATTGGTATGCCGGTATCCGGGCGAATCAATGGCACGCTGCGGCGAGCTGTTTCCGTGTGTGCCAACATGGTGCCGATCCGCCTGTCATTCACACCGGAGATGACCGCCGCCGAGCTGTTCGCACAGGTCTCGCGAATCGTACTGCAAGCGCTGCGCCATCAACAGTATCGTTACGAGGACCTGCGTCGCGACCTTGGCCTGATCGGTCAGGATCAGAACATCGCATGGCTCGGCGTCAACATCGAACCGTTCGACTACCGCCTCAATTTCGATGGCGCAGCGACGATTCTGCATAATCTGTCGAACAGCTCAACCGAAGATTTGATGGTGTTTGTGTACGACCGTGGCACTGAGGCCGGCTTGCGTTTCGATCTCGATGCCAACCCATCGCTCTACCGCGTCGCTGAACTGAACGAACACCGGCGCAGGTTGACACGCCTGATCGGGCAAGTGCTGGCCAACCCTGGCACGCCACTGCGACACCTTGACGTTATCGGCGACGAGGAGCGTCATCGCCTGCTGGTCGGCTGGAATGACACCGCAGCAGCGGTGCCGGACATCGGCCTGCCGGCGCTCGTCGCGCAGTGGGCCGCAGCCACTCCGGACGCAATGGCGGTAGTGTTCGGGGACATCGTGCTGAACTATCGCCAACTGCATGACCGCAGCGTGCGGCAAGCTCGCCACCTGCTCGCGAACGGGGTCAAGCCCGGCGACATCGTCGCGGTGGCGTTGCCGCGCAGCGAGCAGTTGTTGATCGCGTTGCTGGCGATCATGCGTACCGGTGCGGCTTATCTGCCGCTCGATCTGGACGGCCCGATCGAGCGCATGGCACAGGTGCTGGACGATGCCCTGCCGACCACGCTGATCGCCCAGCCGCAGATGCATTCACACTTCGCTCAAGGCGGTTTCACCCTGCTCGGGCCCGGGCAGCCGGATGCGCCGCTGAGCGACATCGCGGAGGAACCGGACCTGAGTACACCGGAAGGCGTCGTCTATGTGCTCTACACCTCCGGATCGACCGGCCGACCGAAGGGGGTGGAGATTACGCACCGAAACCTGCGCAATTTCCTGCAGGGGATGCAGTGTGAGTTGGAGCCGACGGCGAGCGATCGTTTTCTCGCGGTGACCAATCTCACTTTCGACATCGCCGGGCTCGAGCTGTACCTGCCCTTGACGGTCGGAGCGTGCGTGGTGATGGCCGGCAGCGGGGCTGTGCGCAATCCACCAGCGCTGGCACAGCTCATCCGGCACAGCCGTGCGACCCATGTGCAGGCTACGCCGTCGCTTTGGCGGGTCCTGTTGGCCTGTTCCGAAACGAAACTTGGTGATGTTCACGTGCTGGTCGGCGGCGAAGCGCTGAGCGCCGAACTGGCAGCACGCCTGAAAGGCATGGCTGCGCGGGTTACCCAGTTCTATGGCCCTACCGAGACCACGATCTGGTCAACGGCCTTCGAGCTGGGCGAACTCGGCGCGGACGCTCCGCCGATCGGCCGCCCGATCCTCAACACGCAGGTCTATGTGTTGGACGGAGATCGCCGGCTGGTTCCGACTGGCGCCACTGGCGAGTTGTACATCGGCGGGGAGGGCGTGGCCAAAGCGTACCTGCACCAGCCGCAACTCACCGCGGATCGCTTTCTCGCAAACCCGTTCGCCGATGATGACAGCCGCATGTACCGCACCGGTGATCTGGTGCGCTGGAGCGATGATGGCCTGCTGGAATTCATCGGCCGTTCGGACGACCAGGTGAAGATCAATGGTCACCGGGTGGAACTGGGTGAGATCGAGGGCCTGTTGCTGAAGCACGGGACCGTTGCCCAGGCGGCCGTGGCCGCAAATCGCGATCGCGACGGCGCCGTCTCGCTCGCTGCTTACCTGGTAGCGCAGAGAGGCGCCCTGATCAACATCGACGCGGTGCGCACCTTCCTGGCCGGCCGCCTGCCTAACGCCATGATACCCGCCAGTTTCCTGGTGCTCGACGCCATGCCGCTGACACCGAGCGGCAAGCTGGACCGCAAGGCCTTGCCCATACCGGAGCGGGCCAGCCGGAACGCCCATGCAGAGCCGGTCACGCCGACCGAGAAAAAGATGGCAGCGTTGTGGCAGCAGCTCCTGAGAGTCGAGCGCGTGGGCTTGCACGATAACTTCTTCGAACTGGGCGGCGATTCACTGAACGTGGCCGAAATGGCCGCGCACTTTCCCGCATGGTTCGAGATGGAACTGCCGCTGGGCAGCCTGTTCGAAGCTCCGACCGTTGCCGCTCTGATCGAGTGCCTCGGCAGCGACCACAGCGACCCCCTGAGTGTCGTGCTCCCGCTGCGAAGAGTCGGCAACACTCCGCACCCTCCGCTGTTCTGCATACATCCGATTATCGGCGTCAGCATGGGATTCTCCGGCCTCCTGCGGCATCTGGACCCGATGATTCCGGTTTATGGCCTGCAGTCGCGGGGGCTGCGCGGTGATGTGAGTCTGCCGGGCAGCGTTGAGGAAATCGCCGCCGACTATCTGGTCCAGATCCGGCGTATCCAGCCCGAGGGGCCGTATCGGCTGATCGGGCGCTCACTGGGTGGCCTGATCGCTCACTCCATCGCCGGGCAGATGCGGTCCCAGGGGCTTCACGTGGAGATGTTGGCGATGATTGACACCTACCTGTTCACGTCCATGGAGTTCCCTCACTCACATACAGAGGCGGACGAGGTGGGTGCGGCGCTGCGTTTCCTGGATATCCAGTTCGCCCGCGAAAACACGCCACAAACTTTGCAGGAGTTAAATGACGCTTTACTGCACCCCGAGAATGAGCGCTCGATTCCACAGGCGCAGGGAACTTTAAAGCTGGCTAAGGAGATCGGGAAAAGCGATCCGGATTTCATTAACCGCATGTCTGCGGTAATGCTGAACAACCTGAAGCTGGCGCGCCAATACGTAGCTCGAAAGGTGGATGTTGATCTGCTGTATTTCCAGGCCACGGAGATCACGGGTGATCTGGATGGCATCATCGACCGTAGTCCATCGGCATGGGGGCCGTGGGTCGGTGGGATCCAGGTGCATGAACTGGCTTGTCATCACGAGGCCGTACTGGATCCAATGCCGGCAGCTCAGATCGCTGGTAAACTGCAGCAGCGGCTCGCCACGATGCACGGCCCGTGGGTGCCGGAGGTATTGCCGGCCATCCCGCAGGAAACCGAAGTAATCGCCACAGCCTGGGCCTGAGATCCCTATCATGCACAGACCTGTCGTGATTTTCACCATAGGCACACAAGGCGATGTTCGCCCTTGCGTAGCCCTGGGCCAGGGGCTGCAGCGTGCTGGTTATCCGGTGCGTATAGCCACCAGCGGGAACTTCGCCGAGATGGTGCGCCAGGCGGGGCTGGAGTTCTATCCGTTGACCGCCGACTTCCAGGCCATGCTGGAAGCCGATCGCTCAATCGCCGACCATGGCCTGAACCTGCGCGAGATGGCTCGCATTTTTCGCGAGCGCTATACGAAGTGGGCAGCGACCTGGGTGAAGGAGGGGCTCGCGGCAAGCGAGGGTGCAGGGTTGCTGATCGGCGTCAGCAACAGTATTCTGCTGGCCAAGGCGCTGTCCGAAGCGCGGGCAATTCCGTTCGCGATCGCGCGGCTGCAACCGATGACGCTGTCGGGGATATTGCCGCCCGTCATGTTCGGCATTTCGCGGCGTAGGGTGCCCGCGGTACTGAGCCGCGGAGCTTTTTATCTGATTTTCAAATTGCTATGGGGCGTGATGCATCCGGCGATCAATGACATCGTTCGGCCACAGCTTGGGCTGCGCCCCTACCCGTGGTACGGTCCCTACTTCCGCGATCTGCATACAGCAAAGGCGATCAATGGTTTCAGCCGGCATGTGCTGCCCAGACCGGCGGACTGGCCGGACAACTCACAGGTCACCGGCTATTGGTTCTTCGATCAACCTCAATGGACTCCGCCCGAGGCTCTGAGCCGGTTTCTTGCGGCGGGGCCTAAGCCCGTCTATATCGGCTTCGGCAGCATGGTCAGCAGCAATGCCAAGGCGTTCACGCAGACTGTGCTCGACGGAGTGAAAAAGAGCGGTCTGCGTGCGGTGCTGGCCACCGGATGGGGCGCCCTGGACGGAGACGACGGTCCGCAGGACGAGCAGATCTTCTTTTTGCGTCATGCGCCGCACGACGGCCTGTTTCCCCTGATGTCCGGCGCGGTCCATCACGGCGGCGCCGGCACCACTGCCGCTGCCGCGCGAGCCGGTATTCCCTCGGTTGTTGTGCCGTTTTTCGGTGATCAGCCATTCTGGGCACACTGCCTCAATCGCCAGGGCGTTGCGCCGCCTGCGCTGGAGCGGAAGGGCCTGACAGCCGATGCGCTGGCCTCCTCGCTAATAGCTACGCAGCAGCCCGCGATGATCCAGGCGGCAGCGGTGCTCGGGCGTGCGATACGTGCAGAGAATGGCATCGGGGAAGCCGTACGGTGGCTCCGCGTATGGGATCTGCTGCCGCCGATCGCACCGGATGCCCCGGGCAAGCGGGTGGTCAGGACTACGGCGTGAAACCGCCTGTGCAGAGTATCAGACGGTCGCGCCCGCTGCTCTTGCTGGAACGAACCATGTATCGCGAAGGGCGCACGCCGTTCACCACCGTATTCACCGTTAAGGTAGTCGGTGAGCTGGACGAAGGTCAACTGCGGCAAGCGCTGGCTCGCGTGCAGGCCAAACACCCGCTGTTGCGCTGTGTGATCGAGGAAGCCGTCGGCGGCCCCCGCTTCGTGCTGCTGGACCGGCCAGCGCCGATTCCGTTGCGCATTGTTGAACGCAGGGACGACGATGACTGGCAGACCGAGGCATGCCGGGAGTGGGTAGCGCCCTTCGACGGAAGCTGCGAGCCGTTGGTGCGGTTGGTGTGGCTGCGCGCAGGCGAAGTGAACGAACTGCTGTTGGTGGGTCATCACTGCATCTGCGACGGCTACTCCGGTATCAATCTTGTGCGCGAATGTCTGAGCGCCTACGACCAGCCGGAACAGGACCTCGGAGCGTACGATACGCTCGGTGCGATTGAAGATATCGTGCCTGCAACCCTGCTGGGGAACCGGCGATTCCAGCGCCGCGTGCGCTGGAAGGCACGCGTACTACGGCTGACTCTTTTCCTGAAGCAACGCGAGAGCAAACCGCGCGGTCCGCGGATCGCCCCCGAGCGGATGTACTTCCATCGCTGGGATATCAGCGGTTCGACCGCGCTGCAACTGACCGAGCGCTGCAGGTCAGAGGGCGTCACCGTACTGGCCGCAGTGAGCGTGGCCTTCATGCAGGCATTCCGCGATGTGCGCGGGGCAAGGGGACTGAGCAAGACCTGCACCATGGTGAGTGCGCGCAGGTTCCTGCCGGAGATCCGCGCCGATGCGCTGTTCGGATTCGCGCCGGGCGTTGCGCTGAGCACGAAAGGCCTGCCGCCGCCGGAAGACATGTCCGCCAGTGGCTTCTGGGTGCGGGCGCGGGCGATCAAGGCGGACCTGACGCGCCGGATCGATCGTCTCGGCGCCGGCCTGTATGACACTCTGGTCGGCCTGGAAAGTTTGCATGACAGATACGCCAGGCTGGTGGCTTATTTCGAGAGCGCACCCGCGGTGCGCAACGTCACGCTGTCGAATCTGGGACGGTTGGATCTGCCGCAGCAGTACCGAAGTTTCCGGCTGGAGAGGGTGTACAGTCCGCTGGTGATGGTATCGCCCACTCCGGCCAACACCGTGGTGATCTCCAGCTTTGCCGGCCAGATGGAATTTGCGATCATCTCCGACCAGCAGTCCCTGCCGCATGCGCAGGCACTTCAGATCAGGCACCGGGCCATGGAGATTTTAAATACCTGCGTAGCGATGCCCGCCGAGCAGTACAAACCGGCGCTTGCAATGCGAGCGGAGACGACATGAAAAGCTTCGGTCTGATCTTTGTGCTCTTTGAGCCTGCCGAGCACTTTGTAAGCAACCTCCTCAGGGCCCGCGCGGCCTGCCCGAAGGTGGTTGCCGTCGACAATTCGCCTGTGGCGGACTTGTCCCTGCATGAGTATCTGCGCGAGCAAGGCGTGCAGGTGATCTTCAACCGCAACGAAGGCGGGCTCGCCGGCGCCTACAACAAGGGCGCCGAAGCTTTGCTGGCCCGGCAGTGCAAATTGATCTTCCTGCTGGACCAGGATTCCGAGAACG
>JAUZEU010000370.1 GCA_030838885.1 Bryobacterales bacterium
GCGAAGAAGAATGTCTTGTCGCGGCGAATGGGCCCGCCAACAGCGGCGCCGAACTGATTACGGTGCAGGGTGTTCTTGGTGCCCCCGAGCTTGTTAGTGAAAAAGTCGGCCGCATCGAAATCGGAGTTGCGGAGATACTCGAAGGCCGAGCCGTGCAGGCTGTTCGTGCCGCTCTTCGTGACGATACTCACCTGCGCGCCGTGGCCGCGACCGAATTCGGCCGTGGGGACGCTGCTTTGGACGGCGAATTCCTGTACAGCGTCCGTGATGCGGAAGCTGCCGATCGCAGAGCCGATCTGCGTGTCCATGTTACTGACTCCATCGAGCAGGAAGAGATTGGACTGCGAACGGGCGCCGGCCATGTTGAAACCGCCTCCCTGCTGTCCGGGCTGAGAAGGAATGGCGCCGGGCGTAAGAAGTGCAAGATCGAGATACTGCCGGG
Source organism: Bryobacterales bacterium (assembly GCA_030838885.1). Classification (GTDB taxonomy): domain Bacteria; phylum Acidobacteriota; class Terriglobia; order Bryobacterales; family Bryobacteraceae; genus BOG-234. The sequence goes on from JAUZEU010000370.1 coordinate 443, forward strand.
CGTTTAATGGCATGCTGGCGATGGTTCGTGTGTCGACGACGCTGCTGACGGTGCTTTTGTCGGCTTCGAGGAGCGGGGCGACGCCTTCCACCTGCACGGAATCCGAGAGGTTGCCAAGCTCGAGCACGAGATCGACGTGTGTGACCTGGTCGACCTGAACCACAACATTAGCGACAATCGTTTTCTTGAAGCCAGAGTTCTCTGCGGTGAGTGTATAGCTGGCAGGTGGCAACTGAGGGAACTGGTATTCCCCATTGGCGTTACTCGCCGCTCCCAGTTGCGCATTCGTGCCGGTGTTCAGGAGCGTCAGCTTGACCCCGGCCACCAAAGCTCCGGAGCCATCCTTTACCGAGCCGGAAATGCTACCTACAGGTGACGCCACAATGCTGACAGCGGAAAGCAGAAACAGCGTAGTAAACGAGACGGAACCAAATGACCTGATCATTCTGCAACTCCCAAAGTTGGATTTAGTAGTCGCAGACCGGGCGACCAGGCGATGTTACCCTGATTTTGGTTTAGTATACCTCTTTGGCGGAGGTATTCTTCTCGCGGAGTGAATCAGAACTGAAACAATCTTAACGGAGCGCGTTGCCTGACCCGTAATTTTCGACAGGCCGTTCCGACCCGTCCACAACAGTCCCTGACTAAAGCACAGGGGCTGACACAGGATCCCGCGCACCGGAATTTCACGACCGGATCAGAGGAAGCGCTCGCTCATCACGACCAAAGTTCAGCGAGAATTTTGTTGCGTGCGATCGACGGGCGTCAGTTCGATGCGGCGGTAATAGATTTCAGCGCCCTCAGACTGGATCTGAATTTTGCCCGTTGTCGGATATACGCGATAGCCCTTGTTCACAACGACACCATTGACGATGTTCGTCAGAGTATCGCGATCGGCGATCACGTCCTGGCGGTTCCATTCACCGGTGGGCTTCTCTACGTCCTGCGGACCTCGATAGCCGAGTTGATCTTTCCAGTTGGGATCGCGGCCGAACCAGTTGAAGCGTCCGCGCTCCCGTGTCTGCGGCGTCCCTTTTTCGTCCCAATAGAATTGGTGGTTCAACTCCCGAACATTCGCCGTCATGGCGGGTAGCTCCCTGCCCTCCACCATGATGAAATCGCCCGTGCCACCTTCGATAATCTGGGACTCGATCGACTGCAGCCACGTACCCGCGTGTGCGCCGTCCTCACCAACCCCGTGCACGAGAATCCCGCTGTCTCGAGCGCGCCCCTCCCTTTTGCCATGGTTTGGACCGCCCCATTTCCACTCCAGAGTGAGATGGTAATCGCTATATGCGCTCCTGGTCGTCAACCCGCCCCATTCCTCGCCCGACACCTTAATCATCCCGTCCTGCACGCTGAACACGTGCTGCGGATCCTGGTATTTGTGTTCCTGGAGCCATGTGTACCATCCGTCCAGATTCTTTCCATTGAACAGGACAATCTTCTCCTTCGGCTTGATAACCTCTCCCGGAGTTTGTGCAAGCAGGAACAGTGCGATCCACAGCGCGGCGATGCTTCGCATGAGGTCATGATACAGGAGCGAGGTATGGGGCATTAAATGCCGGGTGCGAAGAGAATCAAGCCAATTGCTTGTGAGAAATGCGGGTCAGGTATCGCCGGGCACCCGGACGACGGGAGGGACGATCTTGCGGGAAAAGACGGGGTGGAGACTGCCTGATTTTGTTCATCCGGTCTGGTCTCTTCCGGGATTCCTGCCGGCTGCTGACCGGTAACGGCAAGGTATCCCGATACAGGCACAAGCCTGAAAACTGACACTCGGGATTCGAACGCCGATGAAGAGGATCAACACGGATGGACGCTGATCAGGCCGGATACTGGTACTGCGCCAGCGCTTCTTCGTGTGGGTCATGTGGCCGGCAACCATAGAACAGGCTGACGGATGAAGAAGTTGCGAATCACCTCCTCCACTTCGGAATCAGCGGGTAACTTCCGCCAGGTCTCGATATACCCGGGCTGGTTGAACGCAAGGCCGCCAAACAGCAGAGCTGCCTGCCGCATCGGCCATTTGTCGTAATACATCACGTCCGGCGGCTTGGGCCAGGCAGCCTTGTTGGCGATAAAGGGATACAGATATGCAACGGCCTTCGCGATCCCGCGGCCATCGTCGGTTTGCCAGCGCCACAGGTCATCCTGAGGGCTCGACAGTATCTGGCAAATGGTGGCCATCGCGTCGAGGTTGAACAGCGAATAGCCGTAAGGCTTGGTGCGCGCCAACTCCTTTGGAAAACTCCCGTCCGGGCCTTCCTGATCCGGTATATACACGGTCTTATAGCGCTTCCGAACATCGGCCATGAGTTGGATATTGCCGGTGAGTTTCGCGAAAGCCGCCACCTGCATGCCCCAGCACGTCGCGTGATTGTTTTTCGTATCTCGTTCTTCTATTCCGTTCTTGCTGGTGGTCATCCAGGCGGTGTATTCCACGAACCACCCTTTCACGACCGCAAGCTCAGCCGGTGTGAGCGCATGGGCTGCAGCCACGAACGGGATCGCCTGCGCGACTTCCACCAGATGGATCGTGTCGATGACGCCGGTTCCCCGCCCTGTAGTGCGCCCATGAATCGCCTGGGCATATTGCAGATGCGGATTCATGCGGGTCTTTTCATCAATGAACCAGGCTCGCAGGTGTTCCGCCGCCTTATTCGCATAGCGCTTTTCATGGGTCAGAAGCCAGGCTGCGGTAAGCGCCGGCATCCGAACGCTCAGGCCCATGAGCGCCTGCCGGTGGGCGACGAAGTTGTCTGGATTCGTCATGCCGTCGCGCTGCACGTAGGGGCCGTCAGGATGGTTCGCGTCCGGCCACCAGTAGTCGCCTTCCGAGAAGAAATCGTGCGCGCCGCCCGCACTGCGCGGCGACTGCGTGGCAGTCACGGTCACCGGAGCGTCAGCCAAATACCGGGCAGCGTTCCGCAAAACGCGGGGACGCTCAAAGCCGGCTATATCCTGTTTCGGAGCTGCGCGAAGCAACGGAGTAAGCGCGGTGCAGAGGAACGTGCGGCGATGCATCTTTAGAAGGTTAACCCAGAAGATTACCGCGGACGATTACCCCGGATTGTAAAATAACCGCTTGCCTGAGCAAAGCGAATTTCAGGGGAAGACCGCACTGGTTACCGGCGGCACAACCGGCATCGGTCTCGGGATCGCACGCGGCCTGGCGGCGGTCGGAGTCCGCGTTATTGCAGCAGGTTTGCCCGTCTCCGGAACGCCGGAGAGCGGGATCGAAATCCGGGATCTCGACGTCACCTCACAAACGCAAGTGGACGAACTGATCGGCAGCCTCAGCGAACTCGACATCCTGGTGAATTGCGCGGGCATCATCCGGCGCGACGAAGAATTCGAGATCCCGACGTTCGAGTGCGTACTGGATATCAACCTGACCGGAACCATGCGAATGTGCGTCGGCTGCAAACCGTTGCTGGCCGTCTCGCGCGGCGCAATTGTCAATATGGCCTCCATGCTGACCTTTTTCGGCGGGCCCCGGGTGCCGGCCTACTCCGCAAGCAAAGGTGGCATCGCCCAGTTGACGCGATCGCTGGCCGTTGCGTGGGCATCCGAAGGTATTCGGGTGAACGCGGTTGCGCCGGGATGGATCAACACCCCGCTTACGGAAGCCCTTCAGGCGGACCCGCTCCGATCCGCTCCGATCCTGGCGCGCACTCCGATGGCCCGCTGGGGAGAGCCCGGTGACGTGGCGGGTCCGGTGATATTCTTGTGCTCGAAAGCCGCCGCTTTCGTTACCGGAGTGGTATTGCCGGTGGACGGAGGTTACTCGGTCTCCTGAATATGTCGCAAACTACGCATTCGTTATCCCCCGACCAGATCGTCCTGACCGCCGTCCCGGACGACGAACGTGTTTGGGTCCCGCAAGCGCCCAACGTTTGGTTCCGCCCGCTTATGCTGAATACGCTGGCCGGACAATGGTGCAATCTGCTCAGGGTACGCAAAGCGGGAATCCTCAGCCGCCACCGCCATCCTGCGCCGGTGCACGGTTACGTGGTGAAAGGTTCATGGCGCTATCTGGAACACGACTGGGTAGCGCGCGCCGGCGATTACGTTTTTGAACCACCCGGAGAAACCCATACCCTCTACGTCGACAAAGATGTAGACGAGATGATCACGTTCTTTAATATCTCCGGTTGCATGTATTACGTGGATGAGAACGATAAGAACACCGGCTTCGAGGACGTCTTCACCAAGATTGACATGTGCCGTAAACACTATACAGATGTTGGACTTGGCGCAGATTACGTAAACCAGTTCATAAGGTAACAAGGAAACATAGGGAACGCGGACCGTTCGCGCCTTTTAAGCCCGATCCGCTCTCCCGCATGTTGACCATGATCATTGACCATGGTCAAATAGATAGTGGTAGGAAAAAATGGAAGAGATAGCAGTCTCCAAAT
>JAUZEU010000380.1 GCA_030838885.1 Bryobacterales bacterium
GCGCTGGTCATCGCGGTCTGGTTCGGCATTTACGAACTGATCTTCGGAGCGATGCTGGTGGTGTTGGCGTTCCGCCTCCGGACATGGGACAAAACTGTGCCCGCCCGAAGTGTACCGGCAACGTCACACTAACAGCATAAATGGCAGCACAAAACGCGGTTTGGCCGGCTCTCTGAGATGGGACCGACCCGACCGCGCTTTGTTTGTGAATCAGTAAACAGATGGGTTTTCAGAAGCAGTGCGGGCCGATCACACCGATATGGTTCTTAGGTGCCGCCAGGCGCACCTGCAATCAACCGCACCGTCCATCATTCGTTCAAAGGCGAAGCGCTCACTGTCCTCAAGGCTGCAGAGTCGCCGGCGCGCTGAAGACAGCCGTTCCGGTGTCAATAAGTACCCTCTCCGGGTAATATTCGTAAGTCCCCACGCCGCTAACATCATTTTCCCGCTATCAGTGCTGATCTGAGGCCCGGCAGCGATCCAGGAGTTATCGAGCATGCGGACCGGCCCCCGAAGCACGGGGGCCGGTCTCGTGCCATATTTACGCGGCAAATTTAAACTGTGAATTTGAAGTTCTTTACAGATTGCCGAAGCTTATCGAAGAGACCCTTACCCGACGCTCCTCCCTCAGCTTTCTTTTGTATGTCGTCGATCTCCGCATAGAGCGGCTTATAACTATCTTTTGTTCCGTAACCGAGCGCCTCAGCCAGCTGAAGTTCCACGCGCGTGGCCTCAATGTAGCCCCGTAGTTTCGCCTTGTCATCGTCATTGCGATCACGCTTATTCGCAATCTCGTTCGCCGCGGCGATCATAGCATCGGCGCGGACCTTCGGAAGGGGAACGACATAGATATCAACCACAAGGGTATGGAGCGCCGCGTAGAGCGCCGCTTTGGCCGCATCCAACTTGCCAGCATCCACCAGCGGGGCTACAGCCCTGATCGCCGCGGGGTAAGTGCCCAAAGGAATCCCGGTGACCTGAATATCCGCTTCGCTGGCCAGATTCTCAACCAGGTGGCGCGCGTCCTGGACGCGCTCGCTTGCCAGATCGCTGCGGGCCTTCGCCACCACGGATTTAACCGTAGCCGGGGTCGCGTACAGGTCCAGGACGACTGTACTTACAGCCATTGGTGCATTAGCCAGCTTTGGATCGCGGGCGACGAGAACATCCAGTTTGCCGGTGACTCGCTCGAGCGCAGCCAGGGCACTCTGCTTGTCGCCCTTATCGAGCGCGGCGAGCGCATTGTAAGTTTCATCGATAGCGGATTTGGCATCCTGCAGCAGGGTCGCCCGTTTTTCGGCTTCCATCCTTTCAACCTCGCCCGCAACTCTGGAGTCGACTGATTTGGACTCCCCGCTCTTCTGCTCTGCCGCGGGTTTGCCGGCAGCCTTGACCGATGTCTCCGAACTGTTGATATTGGTCTTGTTTTCTTTGCCCGGCACCGCACAGCCAAGACTGCAAGTCATATACAGGCCTAAGATCGCGACCAGGCTCCGTGTTTCGTTTTGTTTGTTTGACATAACCTATATCCTTTCCGAGGCGCGCCGCCTCTCTGCGAAATGCGCCAACGCATATTCCGATCCATATGTCCGCCCTAAACGATCTCCCTATAGGTGGCTACTCCGCCGGGGGCAGTGCAAAGTCTTCGGGCCTTGACAGGTAGAGCACCGTTTTTGATCCATCGTTGGCTCCCACTGCGAAGACTTCACCACTGTTCACCGACGCAGGTAGCGTATACAGGACTACGGCGCCGTGGACTCCGTGGGAGAGGTGATCAGAAGGTGTAGCACCGAAGCTGAGCCAGATGGTGTGCTCACCGTCTTTTACATCGGCCGAGACGCCATCGAATGGCTTGTCTTCGGCCTGGACCTGGTACACTATTTCGCCGCCGAGAACTTCGATACACGCATGCGCTCCGCGGTTCCTGCGAGTAAAATCGGCCAGAAATGTGATCCACTGTTCCTTTGGAATTGTCAGCATCGGGATGCTGCCGACAAGTGCTTCGACGTTGCTCATGGGACTCTATCCTGTTTTATTTGCCGGCGCTATCCGGCACGTAAGCCTGGCGAGGAATGATGGTCGGCCGGATCAGGCGGCCTTCCCCATCCACAATCTCCAGCGGCCTGCCCGTCCTCGGATTGACCAACTCCACTGTTACGATTCGTTGCGTATTCGGGCTTGCGGTGCCGGAAGACTTGTAAGTGATCACGTAGCGCACCTTGACGTTTTCCATCATGTCCCCGTAGATCGCAGGCAGATCAATGCTGCGGGAGGCGGAATAAAGACGGCCTCCCGAGGCCCGGGCGATCTCTCCGAAATTCCTTTCGGCGGTCTTCCAGTCGATGCTGGTAACGAAGCCGGATGCGCCCCGAATGGTGGCGGCATTGCGCAGTGCGGGCCCGATATCGATCACGTAGAGGGGTGCAGTTCCCGATCGTGCCGCCTTGAGGGCGTCATCCAGAGTTGCCTTGCTAAAGGTGTCGACTCCGGAGGAAATCAGAACTATCGCTTTCCTGCCCGGCACCGGCCGAATGCGACGCAGAGCGGAGATCACGGCATCATAGAGATTGGTCTCCGAAATCTCCGGAGGTTTGAGGCCGAGCACTCCGGCGTCGAGATTCTCTCCTCCGAGCGAAAAGCTGGCAAGTTGTGTCACCCGGTCCGCGTAGGCCCAGATAGCGACTTTGTCCTGGCGGCCAATTATCTGCAGCAATGCTCTGGTATCAGTGGAGATCTCATCTCGCAGATCCAGATTCAGCGCCGCATGGCGCCCTCCGTATTCCGTCAGGAGCGCGAGTGAAACCGGTGCGTGCTCGATTTCAACGTTGGCATTCGTTTGCCGGACGCCATTTTCATAGACAACAAAGCTTTCCCGGCGAATACCAGGAATGAAGTAACCGTGGGGGTCCTCGACAAGGAGCTTCAGCATCACGGTACCAGTCGCGGGGTTGAAATGGACTTCGCTTTTTGGTATCCCCGGCTCGCCTTCGAAAAGGGACTTTGCCTGGCGATTGGGAATTCGCAGGCTGTCCTGCCCCCATGCAACAGAATTCAGGAGCAGTGAGACAGCAAGAATGGTCCGCATGAAATCAGCCGGCTTCCGGCAACGAATTAATGCACGCGCCCTGCCACCGTTGCACTCACGGCCTGCAGGTTGTCTGGCTATATTCCGGACAGGACGGTCCTCTATGGATAGATACCCGACTTCGACTGATCGACGCCCGCCTTGACGGTTGCGACCGGAAGCTATGCAGAATCACAGATACCGCGCGGAATCCGCCTTGCTGCAGTTCTACATTCAGAACGGCAAAAATACGTTCCTTAAAGGAGAGCAAAAGATGATCAACAAGTCTGTGCGGATTCTGGCGCCTTTGTTAGTCGGCGTCTGCATACTTATGGCAAAGGTGGTCACGGACTACGACCACTCGGTAGACTTCCAGAGCTACAAGACATATTCGTGGCTCAAGGTGCAGGCCTCCGATTCGATCTGGGAAGATCGCATCCGGCGCGCGATCGATTCCGAACTCGTCGGCAAGGGTTGGACTCTGGCGCCAGCAGGGGATGCATCCCTGGCGGCTTTCGGATCCACACAACGGCAGCCTGTAATCAATACTTTTTACAACGATTTCGGTGGTGGCTGGTATTGGCGCGGATTCGGCGGCATGGGTACGGCCACAACCACCGTCGAGTCGGTCCCGATCGGGACACTCGTGGTCGACATATTCGACACCCCATCAAAGAAGTTGATCTGGCGCGCGAAGGCCAGCGATGTTTTGCCGGAGAAGCCGGAAAAAGACGAGAAGAAACTTGAAAAGGTCATCTCGGAGATGTTCAAGCACTTTCCTCCGCACTCAAAGGGTTGATCAGGGGGAGTCGGCCAGGAACTACCGCGACGGCCTCAACCGGCATGTATCAGTTCTTCATTTCGGCGATCATGCCCTCCAGTCCATGCAGGTTGACCGGCTTGAACGAAAACTCTGATACCAGCGCCTGATTAACATCGTCCTTTGATTTACCGGCTTTGACCAGTTGACCGACGCGCCGACCGACCTTCTCCACCTTATCGCGATGGGCCGTCAGCGCCGTCCGGTCTGTAACGCCGAAGCCGGTACCTGGAATCACTGTGTCGATATCCAGGGCCAGAACTTTATCCAGCGTACGTGGCCAATCGCGAAGGCTCCCTCCGCTCGCATAGTCAACGGACGGATTAGTGACCCTGTCCGTGGCGGCCATGAGGTCGCCCACATAGACCGCACGTTCGTCCGGAAACAGGACAACAGTATCGCCATCAGTATGAGATTTTCCGGCCTGCAGCAGACGAATCTCTTTGCCGCCCAGGAACAGACTTGCAGCGCCGGAATATGTAATCGCCGGTGGCGCAGCCATCTTCATTCGAACCATGTGCTCCCGGCTTCTTGTGCTCGTAAGACCGTCCACTAAGGGGAGCAGCTTTCGGTATTCCCCTGTATTGTTGCCGTGATTGTGCGTCTTCACAACATAACGAATCGGCTGGTCGGTCACGGATTTCACGCGCGCTATGGCCTGCTCATAGTCCTGATCGAAGTGGTCATCCACCAGAACGACGCCCTCGCTCGTTACATAAATCGCAATATTCGGTCCCTCAGCGCCGCTGAGTGGCGCCTCGATCACGTACAGACCTCCCTTAATCAGCCTGGGTTTGCCCAGCGTTGAAGGAGGCGGACTTGCCGTTTGCGCCATCCCGAATGCGGCTGTAAGTACGGTTATGGTTATCAATGAAAGATTTCTGCTCATTTATTTGGCCATCAGCTTCCGGAGTACTGCGGCGGCGCTGGGGTATCCGGGGTGTCCGCGGATCTCGACACCGTTGGCGATGTCGAGCGGGGTATGGCCTTTATCGTCCTTCGTATCGAGCTTCGCCCCATGCTCCACGAGATATTGGATGATATGATCCGCGCCGCGGTCTGCAGCTCCATGCAGCGCTGTTTCATGTTTGTCATTCGTGGCATTCACGTCGAGCCCCAGGCCCACACAAAATTTCACCCCCTCGAGTGCATCCGATTCAGGGATCTGGCTGTCTCCATAGCGCCAGCCCTGTCCCGCTGCCGCCATGAGGGCAGTGACATCGTGCGCTGTGGTCAACTTCGGATCAGCACCGTGCTTCAGCAACAATTGCATAGCGGGAACATCGCCGGTTTTCGCGGCCCGAATGAAGGGTGTTGTTCCCGCGCGAAGCAGCGGATCGGGGCCATCGGGAATGCCACGTCCCGGAGTCGCTTCCTTCAGTACCGGATTGGGCATGGCTCCATGCGTCAAAGCGATTCGGGCGATATCGAGCGCCGTCATCGTATCTGCAGACCTGGGCGCCGGACGCGTGGTGGACGGCTCAAGTGTGTTCATATCGATTGCGGCGTAAAGCGGTGTTCGGCCCCATCTGTCCGCGATGTTCACATTCGCGGCCGCCTGCAGCAAGGCCGCGGCGACATCATAATGCCCGTTTATGATGGCCATGATTAGAGGTGTAACGCCGTCCGGCTCGGCAAGGTTGATATCAGCTCCGGCTTTCAACAATACTTCGGTGGCCTTGAGCGCACCTTCTCGCGCCGCGAAGAGAAGCGGCGTGAGGCTGCCTTTGGGCTGTACGGAAACCAGATTGCCGTTGGCCGGGCGCTTCTTTTCGGGCGTGACCAGCACGGATCGGGCATTGACATCCGCACCGTGGTCAATAAGGATCTTCGCTACTTCGGCATGATTGCCGGCGGCCGCCCACATTAGCGCAGTCTGACCCTTCCAGCCTTCGTGCGCATCGACCACTGCCTGATGTTCGACTAACACTCGTACTGCATCGGGGTTCCCTGAACGCGAGGCAGTCATCAGCACGGTCTCGCCTTCCTGCGAGTCCGTGTTGGCGCTGGCCCCGGCGTTCAGAAGTTTCTCGATCATGGCGGCATTGCCCAGTGCCGCGGCTTCAGAGATAGCTGTCACTCCATAAGCATTCACTGCGGCCGCGTTCTCCCCTGCACGCAGCAGCCGCTCAACAGCCTTCAGGTCGTTCCTGTGAGCCGCGTACTGAAGTGCAGTGGTGCCGTCCGGATCCGTTGCCAAAAGAGGCAGGGCAAAGCACGTGAGAACGATCAGGCGACGGTTCATAGCTGTCAGTTAGAGGTCCGCGAGCGTTCCGGTGCTGTCCCCGACCTTGTCCATGGGAACTCCGAGCTTGCCCAGCATCGTCATCAGAAGGTTTGTCATGGGCGTATAATCCGCGTACTTCAGGTGACGATCTCCCTTAATCTGGCCCGCCCCACCGCCTACAAGCACGGTGGGCAAAGGGAAATGATTGTGCAAGTTGCTGTTGCTCATGTTGCTGCCGTACAGGATCATTGAATGATCGAGCAGGGTTCCGTCGCCGTCTTTGGTGGAACGGAGCTTGTCCAGATAGTACGCGAACATCTGCATGTGATAGTTCTGAATGCGCGCGAGGGTGTCGATCTTCGCGGCCTCGTTCAGATGGTGGGAGACAGAGTGGTGCGGA
>JAUZEU010000436.1 GCA_030838885.1 Bryobacterales bacterium
CTGTACGGAATTGCTATGGCAGTTCCAGCAGCTCTTTTCGAAAAGGGGCTGTATGTCCTTCGTGAATGAGATCTGACGTTCCGCAGCGGAGAGCAGGCAATTGCCAATCAGGGCGGCATGGATCACAGTAAGGATCAGTGGTTGACTGCGCACTGCATGGATTATATGCCAATTTTCGGGGCGCTACTTACCTGGTACTGGCGCATCGAACAGATGTGCGATATCGAAATAGCCGTTCATCGCAAGCCTCGTCGACGAGCCCTCCCCGTACCAGCGCGCCAAATGGAACTTAAACTTCGGCACATACACGCAGTCATACAGCCCCGCGACAAACGTATCGGTCCCCTCGATCTTGTACCGGATCTGCCCGGACAGGACGATCCAGAACTCCCCGCCCTGCGGATGATAATGCCCGCGATCTGCGTCCGTCACCGGCGGCAAATCCTTCGCGTAACCATAGATAAAGTTCACAGCCGCCCGGTCATCGTGAATGAACCGCAGCGTAGCCTGCTTCTTCGGAGTCGCTTCAGCTTCCGCCGCAAGTTCCTCGAACGTCGCATGAAATCGGTTCGTTTTGTTTTCTGGCATGATCGGCCCTGCAATCTTCACCGGCACAAATTCAAACCCATCCAGCTTCGGCGGCTTCAGGTCCATCGGGTACAGTGTTTCCGCATGGGCGACGTTGGTCTCCAGGCGGATTGATGGTTTGTCGCCGATGGTCTCCATGCTGTAGACCGTCCGATAGGGTACTTGCACCAGCCATCCCTTCGAAGCCACAAATGGTTCCTGCCCATCAATGTGGAACCGGATCTGCCCATCGGTAATCACCCACCACTCGCGCGTGTCGGGATGAAACCGTTTCGGAGTGCGGGTGCCAGGCGCGGCAGAGATGAACTCGCCGTGCAGATGCTCGTCATCCAGCACAGGCTCGCTCCAGTTCTGCTGGCCTTTATGTTTGGCAAGCAACTCGGAATAGACCACGTGGACCTTATTAGGACCGACCCATTTGCTGGGCTCAACTGGCTTGGGTGCCCAGGAGAGAAGAGTGGTCGGCTGCTGGGCCAGCAATCCGCTGAGGATGGCGAACGTTGCCACCGCAGCTGCAAAAAAGGCGTTCTTCATGCGAACCATCATATGCTGGTTCGCACAGGACGGAATCTAGTTCGGAAGGGGCAGAACCGGGTCGGGACCCGTGTGTGCCGGAGTGCGGAAGCTGCGCAGGATTTTCCGTTCTGCCACAGAGATCACGTAAACCGTATCCTGCTCCTGAATCGAACAATACGCCAGCTTCCTGTCGGCGGAAAGCGTCATTGACACCGGCGATCCCGACAGCGGGATTACCTTTTCCTCTTTCATGGTGGCGGTGTTGGAAAAGCTGATCGCATGATCCAGTTGCAGTGCGGCGAGCGCTGTTTTTCCATCCGCTGAGATAGCCACGCGAACGGGGCCGCTGTGGCCGCTCCCCACCGGTATGTCGCCGATCACTTTCTTTGCCACCGCGTCGACCACAGTCAGGGCATGCCCGTCCGAGTTCGCGACGTAGATGCGGGCGAAATCCGGTGAAAACTCGAGTCCCTGCGGGCGGGCACCAGTGGGCAGTGTTGTCACTTTCCTGGTTGGAAGATCGATAATGGAGAGGTTGCTCGTATCTGTGCATGTGACCCATGCCGTCCTGTGATCCGGCGCGAGGCGCACCATGTGGGGTGCCTTGCCCTCCACGTCATACACATCGACCACTTCCCGTTTGGCCGGATCGATCACCAGCAGCGCGCTGGGTCGTTCGGTCGTGACCAGAACGTGGCCCGTGGCGGAATCGAAGTCGATCCCATGCGGCCTCCGATGAGTGCCAAGATCGATCACCCCGACCTTCTCCTGCTTTGCCACATCGACCACCGAGACGGTGTTTTCCCCCTCGGTTTTCTCCGTCATCAGCAACACCCCGTTGTCAGTAGTAAAGAGGTAGCGACCGTCGGACGAGAAAACCATCTCATGCGGATGCTGGCCCACGCTGACTTCCTTCACGGGCTTTCCGGCAGCGTCATAGAAGCCAACATGTCCTGCTGCTTTTTCGATAATTACCAGAGAAGGAGCCGTCGCACTCTTCGCTACGACGCATGCGCACAACAAAATCCAGATTTTCGACATTTCAACCATTCTGCTACATTAACCAGATTATGCGCCGCGCTTCCGCCAGTTTTGCCCTCGCTTCGGTACTCGTAGTTGGTCCCTTCGCCGCCGGTGCCGGAGAAACAAAGTTTTCCCTCACCATCGACAACATTATGCGAGGCCCGAACCTGGTGGGATACGAGCCCGCCCAGATTCACTGGTCAGGCGACAACTCGAAGATCTACTTCCAATGGAAGAAGGCTTCCGATCCGGTAGCTGCACCGCTCGATACCTACGTAGTCAACCGGGATGGCACGGAACTACGCAAGCTGACCGATGAGGAAGTGCGCGTCGCGCCTCCCGCCGTTGTCGACACGAATGAAGACCGCAGCCTGAGCGTATTTTCCCAGGACGGGGACATCGTGGTGATCACGAACGCCGGCGGACAGCGCCGTCAGGTGATGAAAACGTCCGATGCAGAAACGAACCCGCGCTTCCTCGCTGACGGGCACCGGATCACTTTTCAGCGCGGCGGTAATCTCTTTATCATGTCGCTGGACAACGGCGATCTGGAACAACTCACGGATATTCGCACCGCAGCCGGCACCGGAGCGGACTCAGCGCCCGCCGGAGCCGGTGGTCGGGGTGGCGGCAGGGGAGGGCGGGGAGGTGGTGCACCTCCTCCCGCCGGTGATACACCAAAAGGAACGGACGCTCAGGAGTATCTGAAGAAGGAACAGCGTGAGATGTTCGACATCGTCCGCGAGCGCGTGAAGCTGAAGGAAGAGGCCGACGCGAAACAGAAGAAACTCGCGGTTCGCAAGGTGTTCACGCTGCCTGCCCGCCAGACCATCGGCCAGATGCAGCTTTCGCCGGATGGCAAACACGTGCTGGCGGTTATCACTGAAGCTCCGAATGGCACGAAGAACTCGAACGTTCCCAACTGGATCACGGACTCCAGCTTCCCCGAAGACATGCCCGGCCGTGCCCGCGTCGGCGACAATATTTCGCATCGCCATCTCGCCATCATCAACGTGGTGACCGGCGAGGTGAAGAGCGTCGATCACGGCGAAACCGGCACCCCCGCCGACCAAACGGAAGATGGCCCGGGCTGCGGAACTTTCGGAGGCGGTGCTGGCGGCGGACAGCCGCAGACCGTCTACTTCTCGCCGGACGGAACCAAAGCCGTTTTCGGTGCGCGCTCTCAGGACAACAAGACCTGCTGGTACTTCGCTCTCGATCCG
>JAUZEU010000445.1 GCA_030838885.1 Bryobacterales bacterium
GGTCCTCCTGAAGCTTTGCCAGCGTCCTGTCCGGCTCTTCCTTCACCCGAAAGGCAAGATACTCCAATGCTTCAGAAGTGACTCTGCTCCGGCGCCCCCTCTTACCACCCGGCGCCCGTTCTGCCCGCCCTGTGTGAAGAAATGCCGACGAGACATCTCCGCATGTTCAAGTCCACGGCGGTGACACGTTCCACCTACACCCAGTACCGCCTCAATTCCTCAGTGGTCGAAGAACTTCTGTCTAAGTCCAACCAGGAACAGATCCCAGCTATTGCGCGATCACAGTGAGACGCTTGTTCGGAGTGCATGCCGCCCGGCGATCACTTGAGGCTGCGTGGTCGTAAGCGCGACATCATAAATCCCTTCTGCGGGTTGAAGAGCTGTCGTCAGGGTTGGTGGTCAGCTGGAGTACCGCGCAGTACGGTTCACGACCCGGTGAACCCGGCGATGGTGACCCTGGGGCTGTCCAGCCGCAGGAAGAACAGCCTTGCGTCTTTCTTTTGACACCTGTCGGCCCCTCGTCGCCCCGGGACAGGGCCGGTGTTAGCCGTTTGTTCTGCGTCCACGTGTCATTTGCCCTGAATGAGGGTCTCTCTCAGTCATTACAACTCTGGCACCTTGGTTGTTTTTCTTCGGAATGAACAGGAACAGATGCGCCATTGGAATTTCCTGCGCTTCCTGCCGTGATTGCCGCGGACGAAAATCGTCGACGCGCGCAGGTTCATTTGTGCCGACGCATCGTACTTTTTAGTTCACGCCAGCGCAGCAATATTTGGCGAAGCGTTTGCTCACGGTGCTGGTAGACAGCGGTCGCTAAAAAGCGCAAGCTTGAGTGAGGGGATGGCGACATGAGCGCCGTAAAAGAAGTTTGTGGAAGGTCAACCGCCAGTCCGGTGGCGCCACCCCTCGAGATGCTAAGGCCAAAAGAATTGAAGGTGCGGGACTATCATCCTTCTCTTCGAATCAATCCCGCGTTTTACTGAAGGACCGAAAAGTTCAGGGCAGCTCAGGAGAAAAGGTTCATGTGGCTGGTCCGATTAGCGCTGCGAAGGCCCTACACCTTCGTCATCATCTCTTTATTGGTCTTTATCGGAGGCGTTGTATCGATTCTGGCCACTCCTACGGATATCCTGCCTCAAATTAACATTCCGATTGTTAGTATTATCTGGACTTACAGCGGTCTGAACGCAGACGACATGTCGAAGCGCATAGTCGGTATATGCGAGCGCGCTCTGTCCACTACGGTCAACAATATCCAGAGCACGCAATCCCAGTCTTACAGCGGGGTCGGAGTAATCAAGGTTAACTTTCAGCCGACCGTTCAGATTGACCTCGCCATTGCCCAGGTGACGGCGCTCGCCCAGTCGATCCTCCGCCAGTTGCCGCCTGGCATTCTGCCACCTCAGATCCTGAAATATGACGCCTCAAGCGTGCCCATCGTTCAGCTCAGCCTGGGAGGCAAAAATCTGTCGCAGCAGCAGCTATATGACATGGGGCAAAACTTCATCCGATCGCAGCTGGCAACCATCCAGGGCGCCTCGGTGCCGATGCCTTACGGCGGTCAGCAACGCGCCGTCATGGTGGATGCTGAACCGGAGCAGATGTTCGCCAAACACCTCAGCGTCTCCGATCTTTCGGCGGCGCTCAACAACCAAAATGTCATCCTGCCGTCCGGAACTCAAAAGATCGGCGACCGGGAGTATCTCGTCAGCACCAACAGCAGTCCTGGCTCGATCGCCGAGTTGAATAAGATGCCGATCCGGGCGGTGGACGGGTCATTCACCTTCATGAGCGATGTTGCATCAATCCATGACGGACATGCGCCGCAGACCAGCTTTGTGCGGGAAAATGGCACGCCCTCCGTGCTACTCACCGTCATCAAGAACGGGGCTTTCTCGACCATCTCGATTGTGGACAACGTGAAAGCCGCGCTGCCCAGGATCAAGGCGGGGCTGCCCGGCGCGCTGACCATTACTCCCCTTTTCGATCAATCGGTCATTGTGAAAGCATCCGTGCGGGACGTGGTGCAAGAGGCGGTCATCGCGGCTTTGCTCACGGCCATCATGATCCTCATCTTTCTGGGAAGCTGGCGCAGCACCCTGATTGTGTGCACGACTATCCCGCTTGCCATCCTGTTCTCGCTGGTTGCCCTTTCCGGGCTGGGTGAGACGATCAATGTCATGTCGCTGGGAGGCATGGCCCTGGCGGTAGGAATGCTCGTCGACGATGCAACTGTAGAGATTGAGAACACGCACCGGAACCTCAGTGAGAAAGCTATCCCGCTGGCTGCTGCCATCCTGAACAGCGCCCAGCAGGTTGCTGTTCCCGCGCTGGTCTCGACCATGTGCATCTGCATTGTATTCGTGCCTGTCATGTTGCTGTCGGGAGCGGCGAAATATATTTTTACGCCCCTGGCTCTGGCGCTTGTGTTCGCGATGATCGCGTCGTATCTGCTTTCGCGAACGCTCCTGGCCACCATGATGCACTTTCTGCTCCCGGCGGAAGTACCGCTGCATCAGGAGGGAGGGGACTCGCCGCAAGCCCGCAGTTGGATCTGGCGCTTTCATAAACGATTCGAGCGTCACTTCGACCGGTTCGGTGAAAAATACCGCTCCGTGCTCGAATGGTCGCTGGCACACCGGGCCATGGTGATGATCACTTTCGGTGTCGTATCACTGGCGTCCCTTTCGCTCGTGCCCTTTATCGGCGAAAATTTCTTCCCGTACGTCGATTCCGGGCAAATGCAGTTTCACGTACGCCCACCCAGTGGCACCCGGATTGAGGTAGCCAGCGAGATCTTCGCTCGCGTGGATGCCGAGATACGGCGTGTGATTCCGCCTGATGAACTGTCGCTCGTGGTTGACAACATCGGCCTTCCGCCGGGCGGAGTAAATCTTGCTTTTACCGCAAGCGACACGACCAGTAACGGAGACGGAGATGTACTGGTGGCGCTCGCCCCCAAGCACCGGCCAACGCAGGAATGGATGAGCATCCTTCGGGAGGACCTGAACAAAGTGTTCCCGCAAGAGACGTTTTTCTTCGAACCGGCTGACATCACTAACCAGACTCTTAACTTTGGGTTACCGGCCCCCATTGATGTTCGGGTTCTGGGCAAGGACGCCGCAGCCGTCCAGAAGATTGCGGTCGAGTTGCAGAACCAGATCAGGAATGTTCCCGGAGCAGCGGACGTTTTTATTCAGCAGCAGTTCAGCGCCCCGGAGATCAACGTCAATGTTGACCGCCTGAAAGCGCAGCAGTTCTCCCTGACGCAGAAGGACGTGGCCGACAGTGTCGTTCTGGCGCTTTCCGGCAGCGGGCAAACCGCGCCGAACTTCTGGATGGACCCGCAAACGGGCGTTCAATACCCGGTGATCGTGCAGGTTCCACAGTACCGGCTGCACAGCCTGGACACTCTGTCCACTATACCTGTGACCTCAACGGGAACGAGCAACAATCAGCTTCTGCGCAATGTTTCCGAGTTTAAGCGTTCTGTTGCACCGCTCACGGTCTCTCATGTCAACGCTCAGCCCGTGATGGATGTATACGCGAATACTGAACAGCGCGATTTGGGCGGGGTGGCGCGCGATATACAGAAGATCATCAGGAATGCTTCGCAGCACCTGCCGCCAGCCACGCGGATTGAGCTGGCCGGGCAGGTGCAAACGATGAACTCTTCGTTTTTGAATCTCGGTTTGGGCATTATCACGGCGATCCTCTTCGTTTACCTCCTTATGGCTCTCAACTTCCAGTCCTGGTCGGATCCCTTTATTATCCTGATGGCTCTTCCAGGAGCCTTCGCCGGCATCGTGTGGATACTCTTCCTTACGCAGACGACATTCAGCGTGCCGGCCTTAATGGGAGCGATTATGACGATGGGTGTCGCGACCGCGAACAGCATCCTGGTCGTCACGTTCGCGAATGACGCGCGTGCTGAGGGCAAGGACGCTCTTCAGGCGGCACTTGAAGCCGGCCACACACGCCTGCGCCCAGTCTGCATGACGGCGCTGGCGATGATCCTCGGGATGCTTCCCATGGCGCTGGCGCTGGGACAGGGAGGCGAGCAAAACGCACCGATCGGCCGAGCCGTCATCGGGGGACTTTTATTTGCTACGGTCGGAACGCTCTTCGTCGTCCCCGTAATCTACTCGATGGTTCGCAAGGTGGCGCCAATAGATTACGACCGGCGCATTGAGGAAGAAACACGAGGGCACCTGCTGGGATTCGAACAGAAATCGAACACAAACAACGACAAGGGATCGGCGCAATGACCAACAACCCGGGCCAGCAAGCTCCCCAGGCTGACACTGACCACAAGAACTTCGACGCTTCCCGCCGACATCCTCGCTACTGGTTATACCTGCTCATTGCGGTGGTCGTGATCGCCGCAGCCTTGTTTTTGGGATGGCTACCCAGGCAGAAGCGCGGTAAGCAAGTCCAGGCACGAGCGAATCAACAGAAGAGCGCGCTGCCGATTGTGCAGGTGGTGACCGCTCACCAGGGCTCCAAAACGGAGGAACTTACGCTTCCGGGAACCGTCGTTCCGGTCTCGACGACCCATATCTATTCCCGCGCCGCGGGGTACGTCAAGACCCTCAAGGCCGATATAGGTGACACAGTCCACGAGGGTCAACTTCTCGCCGTCATCGATGCGCCGGAGCTCAATGCCACCGTGCTGCAACAGCTTTCCCTGCTGCAAGTCAGCAAGGACGCACTCAGTACGGCACGCAGCCAATTCGCCTTGCAGCAGGCTACCTATAACCGAGTTCGCGTTCTCGCTCAGCACGGCGTCCTTTCGCAGCAGGAGGATGACGTAGCTCTGGCAAGTCTGAAGGCTGCTGAAGACGGTGTCCGATCGGCGGAAAACAACGTGAACGCCTCGACGAGTTCGCTCGCGCACTGGACCACGCTTGCTTCCTACCAGCAGGTGCGCTCCCCAATCGACGGAACTGTGACAGCCCGCAATGTCGAAGTCGGGAGCCTCGTCTCGGTCACCGGAGTCGGCGAGGGTCTCACGCCAACGGCAACTGTCGCGGCATCCCAGGCTGGTGGACCACGTACGGGCGGTGCGCAAGGTGGTGAGCTCTTTCAGGTCTCGAATATCCACAACTTGAGGACCTTTATTAATGTGCCGGAGGCGAATGCGTTGAACCTGCAGACAGGGCAGGAAGCAAACCTCACTTTCTCCGAAATGCCCACTCAACAGTTCCACGGAAAGATCATTCGCAGCAGCGACTCTCTCGATCAGCAAACCCGAACACTTCTGCTTGAGGTCCAGATCGTGGATGTCCGGCGCCGCCTCCGGCCAGGGATGTTCGCTTCCGTGCAGCTTCACTTCAATGCGCCCAACCCCGGGATTCTCATCTCAGGGGACAGCGTGATCCCCCGGGCCCAGGGACAGTTCGTCGCCCTCGTCGTCGACAACGTAGTTCACTTTCAGCCCGTCCATGTGGGACGCGATCTCGGAACACAGCTCTATGTGACTACCGGATTAAAAGACGGCGATCAGGTCATCGTCAACCCAACTGAGGCCGTTCAGGAAGGAGTCCACGTCCAGGCTCAGCCCGCGCCCAAAGGACAGGAAAAATGATCAGCATGCCGCGGAGAAGGTCCCAGGGTCCATCGGCGCCCGCGCGAACCTCGCGGAAAAGCCAGACACCGCCCGTCTTGCTTCTTGGGATCAGTCTCGTCTGCACGAGCGGTTTCTGCCAGTCGGCGTCGCAGGCTGGCGGCACAGTCCGGATCGCAAGCCCCGCTGTTGATGCAGCACCACGTGATCGGCTGGCCTTCGGAACCCAGGCCGCAGACGAGGTTAAACCCGACGGCGCCACGCGGGTATCACTGCAGCAGGCTATTCGTATGGCGCTCGAGAAGAACCTGGACATCCAGCTGGAGCAACTGGATCAGTCAGTGGCGGATTTCAGCCTGAGAAGAACCAAAGGCGGCGGCACACCCCGTCAAATCAACTACAACATTGCCGAACCGCCAGTCGGGCCGCTGGTCGCGCCCATGCCGCTCCTGACTTCCACAGCTGCGACCCTGTCCCCGAATGGTGTTCAGCCGTCCGGGATCAGCGTGCCAACCTCATATGACGCCGGTCATGTGCTGGAGGCGCAACATTCCCTATCCATTGCCACAGCGCCCTTTTCACTCGGCGCTCCGGTACCGGCGCTCGACCTCAGTATCCTGGGAAAGTTCGGCTGGATTCGACGAGATCCCGGCACTGCAATCGCGACGGCAGCTTCGGCAGTTGGAGGGAACACGATCACCAACAACACACTGGGGAGTACAACGCTGGTCAAGGGCTTCTCTACCGGCACGTCTATCCAGCTTGGGATCAACGACTTCGTTCAGTCCTTCTATTCCGGCACCTCGGCTGCAATCCCTTTCACCCACCCGAACGTTATCGCCCTCGTCGTGCAGCCTTTGCTCCGAGGCGCGGGCCGGGCGAACAACACCCGTTACATTGCCATAGCCAGGACGAACAAAAAGATCTCCGCGGCCGTCCTCGAACAGCAGATGATCAGCACCGTCTCGGGAGTGGAGAGTCTCTACTACGACCTGGTAAGTCTCCAGAACTCGGTCAAGGTGCAGGAAAGGGCTTTGAAAGCGGCGAATGATCTGCTGAGCGACAACCAGCAGCGGTTAAGCGTTGGGCATACGTCACCTATCGAGGTCACGCGCGCCGAGGCGCTGGTGGCTGCGAGTCAGCTCGCGCTTGCCCAGGCAACCGCACTCCGTGATCAGCAGGAAAATGTGCTGCGGAGCATGCTCGATCCACAGTCGCTTGCCAGTCCCAACGGAAAGCTTGTCGACATTGTGGCGACGGATGAACTCTCGTCGCCTCCGGACCCGCCGCAACCTTCTATAGCAGAGCTTATCGGACACGCACTGGAGCAGCGGCCGGATATACGGCTGTCCAGGCTGCAGATCAGCAATGGTGAGCGCGCCGTTGCGGGCTCCGCCAATGCCCGTCGACCGGAGATCGATCTGTACGGCTCGTTTCAGAATCGAGGTGTCATCAACCCCGGACTTATTCCGGTCGGCGGCGACGCTGCAACAGGCGCCCCGGTTGTCGATAATATACCGACGGGCGGCATTCGCGCTGCACGGTTATTCGAAGCGGGCATTCAGTTCAATCTGCCCGTACAGAACAAGGTCGCCGAGGCCGACTTCGAGGCAGACCGCACACAGCTCCGGCAAGAACGGCTGCGATTGCAGCAGATGGAAGCGCAGGCCGCCGGCGAGGTTAGAAATGCGGTCATCGGCTTGAATGCTGCGAAGCAGGCAGCACAGGCAACAGCAGCCGCCACGCGTTTGCAGGAACGGCTGCTCGATGCCGAAGTGGAGAAGTTTCGTGCAGGCTTCTCCACAAACTTCGCCGTGATCCAGCAGCAGAGCTATCTGGCCCAGGCCCAGACTACTGAGATCGCAGCGCAGGCGGCATGGAAGAAAGCGGCCGTCCAATTGGATCGGGCACTGGGAGATACCTTACAGCGACATAGGATCGATATGAACACCGGCTCGCCGACTCCTGCGGGCGCCGCGCGGCCCTGAGAAGGTCGGGCAGGATCGATGCAACCCAACTTAGAGTCATCACTTTGGCCGCGGCGTGCGCACTTTTCTGTGCCGCGCACGCTCAAGAGAAAACGCTGCTCCTGACCACGAGACCGCGTGGCTACCAAAAAGCTTCCTCCGGCGCACTCTCTCGGGCCACAGTCGGCCTCGTGTGAACGCAAAGCGGAACTGGGCCGGATGTGCCAGTGCCGATCGTCACTAACATCATGAACAACATAATCGAACAGGACCATCGTTTTTGAAGAAGCGAGTGCTGTTGAGCCAGTGGTTCCGATACTTAACGGCACGATCAACAGTGTCTTTTCGGTGATGGTGCCCAACGGCCGAAGAAGTCAACCGGAATTCAGAAAATAGTCACGTTCCGCTCGTTAACATGGAAGCAATGGCCGTCCCTACCGGTAGAGTAGAAGGGGACCCGAGGGTGGCCCTTCCCTCGTCGAACCGGACGTGCGGATTTCCCGCATCCGGCTCTCCAGAAGAATCTCGCCTCAGGCAGGCTCAGGCCGCTTACCGGGCAGTTTGTTGAGCAATTTCAGGCCGAAGCTCTGTATATGCTCGTACCACCCCGCCCCTTTCGGCGGACGATGCGGCCGTTGACTGCGCCGCTGCAGATGCACTATCAGACGGTTGCGTACGAACCAGTCGATCTCCCACCATGCTCCACGCGGGTAGCCGTAGCTGAAGTAGTTCGCCCATCCCTCCAATTGCCGGTTCAGACTATTCACCAGTTGCGGCAGCGGCACGTGGCTCCGACTTGCATCCGTAATCGCCCGTAGCTTCTCCCGTTCCCGTTCCACAGCCTTCGCCGACGGGATCACGTTTGCTTGCGCTGCGGCTCGTGGGTTCGCTCAAGCGGGGCTTCGGCTTCTCGGGTTTCCCCTCCTGCCGCCCGCCTGGCTACATGTTGAATGAGCAACTACATGGTGAACTCCTTCCGTTCACTAGTACATCGTCCAGATAGTTCTTTATAATATAGTGGATTTCTGGTACGCTGGGGTATGCCGCGAATCGCCCCCGCGATTAATCTCGATCCGGAAACCAAGGCTACGTTGAGCAGTTGGGTCCAGGCGCCGTCCACGGCCCAGGCTATGGTGCTGCGGAGCCGGATTGTCTTGGCAGCGGCAAGGGGCCGCGCCAATCAACAAATTGCAGCGGATCTCGGGATTCCGCAGATCACGGTGGGGAAGTGGCGACGATCGTTTGCGGAGC
>JAUZEU010000311.1 GCA_030838885.1 Bryobacterales bacterium
CCGGGGGTCCATCCGCAAAGTTGCAACCTTCGCGGAAATTCTGTTTTACCCCAGTGTTTTGGGGGTCACCAAATGGTTCGCTGCACTTTCGCTCTCACGAGGCAGCCCCGCGAGTGCATGGATCAGGTAACAGCAACATCAAAGGCTACGAGTGCCAGTTGCAGCCCGGATATCAGGGGCTTGTTAAGCTCGCCAGAAACACACAGCAGTACGGCGGAATCTTCGCGCAGGCCGTGTACTCGAATGACAAGTTTGATTTCGAACAGGGTCTGGATCCATGGCTGGCCGATCAATCGACGGGGAAGAGCCGAAGTATCGTTTTCCAGCCGGTTTCCACAAGAGCCAGGAACTGTTTCAGCTTCATCGCGCACGGCAGGCGGGCACCGATAGGGTCGTTATCGTGGAAGGCTTCTTCGATGCGGCCAAACTGTGGAAGGCGGGCAACCGGAACGTGGTCGCGCTGATGGGATCGAGTCTTTCGGAAACGCAGGCCGGTCTTCTCGAGAAGCACTTTCGGTCGGCCGTCCTGATGCTTGACGGCGACGCTGCCGGACAGAAGGCGACCGCAGTCATTGCGGGCCGACTGGGCCAGACAATGGAGGTGACTACAATCCGATTGCGGGATGGCGGGCAACCCGATCAGCTCGCATCCAGAGAAATCAACGAGATCCTGTCCGGTCACGTTCGCGAGGTACGCGGATATGGACGTTGATTGTCTTTTGATGCGCACCACTGTGGTGCACCAGCCGTATAATAAGGTAGTGCAGAGCCAACGAAAACCCGCAGCCAAAAGAATATCGCGATCTGTTCGTCAGAGTGTGACCATTCCTGCCAGTCTTGCTCGCGAGGTGAGGCGCGTCGCGAAGGAGCGCAAAGTGACGATGAGCCGCGCCCTCGTGACGCTGGCGGAGCAGGGTGTTGAAGCGGAAGCCGCCGAACGTGCCAGGCTTGCTGCCGCGTACGAACAGTTCATGAGCACGGAAGATCCCGCCAGAAAAAATAAGGTCGGCCAGGAACTGATCCAGGCGATCTTCGGGAAGGCAGCGATTGCCGAAGATCCGCTTCGCTAACCTTCCGCGTCCCCTTTGGCAACATATTCTCGAAAGGGTGGCGGAGCGAGCGATCTCCTTCGATGATCTTCAACGGTTGAGAAGTTGGGTCAATACTGAACCACATGCTCCGGCAGGCGACTGGTACAAGGACTTTGGGTCATTCATCCTCTGTGGCACGGACGAGTACCCGAAGACGGTTCTGAAGAAAGGAATGAAGCCGTTTGGAACCCCACTCTAGGCCAGGGCTCGGCAACGAAACGGAGCGATATGCGATACCGCCACATACTCAAAATGCGCGCAGACACGAAGCAGCATGAAAATTGGTGACTTGTGCAGAAATAGCCACAAATACGCGTCACCCCATTTTGTGACAGTCGAAAATCTTGGTGACCATGTCTATCGTCCATCGGCATTTCCGGACTTCACGGGAGAGGAACCCATTGCTGGCTACGGAGAGGCTGCGGGTGAGTACAAAGAGTGGTCGGATCACTGAAACCGTAGGAAGCCAGTCCGAACGCGACTGGGCGTTCGCCCTCCGTGCACTCGGTCGTGGAGAACAACCAGACGAGATTGTGCGGGCAATCGAAACCTATCGTGTGGACAAGCCGAACCCGAGATACTACGCCGAGCGCACGGTTGCTAAAGCAGAAACTTATCGCCGGAGCGCAGCCTCGACTGATCGGGAAGTGTGCACGGGGCAATTTCGCCGATGACGTAATAAATGACAACGACGAGAGGAGCATTATTTGCTCGCAGCGGGTTATATCCGGCGAAGTTGCCGCTGATCCTGAGTGGCCGAAAGAAGCGGTTTGCAGCGGCAAGACGAGCTCCACCATGTACCCGTTTGCCGAGCAGGTTCTGGCGTTCGCCGCGTCGGATCCCAAGCGCCGGGCGGGCGCGATGATGCTCGAAGTGAAAGGTGATTTCTGCTATAGGGTCCAGGAACTGCTCGCGAAGCACGGCAGGACAGAAGATTATTTGGAAGTCGGGCTGGGATCCGGCTACCGGTACAATCCGCTGCACTGTGACCTGGAGGCATACACTCTCGCTTACGGCATCGCCAGCCTGATGAACAACCTCTTCGGCAAGGGTAAAGAACCCTTCTGGCAGCAGGCCTACACCAACCTGATCAAATTCATCATCCTGCTGCATAAGACGGTTTGGGATTACGTGACGCTGTTCGACGTTTACGAATGCGCGATCAATCAGGAACTTCTCGCCCGGAAGATTCAGGAAGGTGAAGCGCGGATGAGCGACCACTACGTGCTGGTTGACATCGAGACCTACCTCGCCCACGAAGACCTGGATCATTTCGCGTTCGAGCGGGACGAGGCTGCCCACTGTATGAAGGCGTTACGGTCCGATCCTCTTGAAGCGCATCTGAAGGAAAAGCAGATCCGGTATGACCTGTTCTCGAAGAGCGGCAACCAGGTGAACGTCAACAGCCGGAAGCAGGATCAACTTGCCGCCGTGAAGCGCTGGTTCACTTACGACTGGATGAAGATCGAGCCGAAGCTCCGCACCTCTATCGTGGAAGGCATTTCGGTCTTCCTCTCGCTGTTCGATGACAACCCGGACGTGAAGCACACCTTTTGCCCGCCGAAGGAAATGTACGACCAAGATCTGAACGCGGGCCACAAATACGGCCGAGCGTTCCCCAAATTCAGTGACGTGATCGAATCCGGCAAAGTGGTGGCGCTCAACTTCCCCGTGGTCGCAAATCCGGGGCTGGCTCGGACCATCGGCTCGCTGATGAAGCAGGAGTGCGCCGGGATAAACCGGCATGAAGAAGGGAATGAAAGAGTCCTACAGGAAAGGAATAGCGAACCATCCTGACCCCGAGTCATGCGCGTGTCGCCGTAAGGCGGCGGGCGAAGCGTTGGCAGGGGCACAGGCAGGCAGGGTATTGAGCTGCGAAATCTATCTCTCACGGGGTGCCGACGCCGTTCCTGTAAGCGGAAGGCCACATTATGAGTGACGTCAAACGCGAGCCACTCGTAAACCCTGCGCAGTCAGAGACCCCAGGCATGTCTGGAAACTTCATGCGCGAGAACCGGGAGGTCCCGCCGTTATCCGGCAGTAGTGAAGCCGGATCGGCTGGTGAAGGCGAGGGCCGGGCGACCAGCATGAACGGCGGCGGGAAGTCGGACGAGCGGGTAGTACCTGCGAAGCGCCCGAACAAGGGGGAGCAATCTCCGGCGGAGGGTGTGGAGGGAAGCCGTTCGACCAAGGGGAACACCGAGGAGGAACACACGCTCCGGACACAGAGTCGGGTCGGCGTGTCACAGGGACTCCGGGGTGTGCGGGAAGCAGCCCGCGGGAACAAGGAGCAGAAGTTCACCGCACTGCTGCATCATGTGACGATCAGTCTGCTCCGGGATAGTTATTCCTCTCTGAAGAGGAAAGCTGCGCCGGGAGTGGACGGAGTTACATGGCAGCAGTATGGAGAAGGAGTGGAGGGGCGGTTGCAGCACCTCCATGACCGAATCCATCGGGGCGCGTACCGCGCTCAGCCGTCAAGGAGAACATACATACCCAAAGCCGATGGCAGGCAAAGGCCATTAGGGATCGCCGCGCTGGAGGACAAGATTGTTCAACAGGCCGTGGTGACGGTTCTCAACGAGATTTACGAAGTGGACTTTTTGGGATTCTCCTACGGGTTCCGGCCAGGGCGCAGCCAGCATGATGCGCTGGATGCGTTAACGGTAGGCCTGAAACGGAAAAAGGTGAGCTGGGTGCTCGATCTGGACGTTCGTGGATTTTTCGATACGGCTTCATACTGCCCCCTGATTCATGAAATCTGCTCGAACAGTTCGAGCTCCTGATCTACCACTTTGATTCTCAAGCCCTTACGCCGACCCTCCCTGACAAGGACGGCTTCCAGTTCGCCACGCTTTACACGCTGCAATACGGTCTGCCGCGAAACGCCAAGTTTCATCGTTGCTTCCAGCATGGGCAGAAACTCTGGTGGCGCCTGAGTTACAACGCGCGACCGCAGGTCTTCGTTCATTCGAATCTGCCATGGCGCTCCTGGCGTAACCTGTTCACCGGCGATGAAACCGTCCGCGAGCCAGCGGTGGATGCTGGAGGTGTTCATGCCCAGGATCTGCGCTGCCTTGCGGATCGTGACCAGTTCTCCGTCCGGTGGCTCGGCGGGCGGCTGGAATCGCGGGATATTCCGATAGCGGCGCAGACAACCAACCTGGTTGGCAGTGAAGCGTTCACCGGTGGCAGTTTTGCGGCCCTGACGATTCAGGATGCCGGCAATAACTTCGTCCGGATACAAAACAGCAAGGCGTCGCAGCAGCGCGATCGTGTCTTCGTCTGTATGCAGGCCTTGCGGCCGGAAGCGGGGAACGGGGACATCGAGTGTCGTAATCGCACCGCCGCGCCAACGCAGAGTCAGGTGCGCATGGCCCTCGGCCCGCTTCAGATTCAGAGCGACTTCTTCCAGAAGTGTACGCAGCAACTGCTTACGATCGCGGTCCGTTGTGGTCGTTGCATACCAGACCTGATGAAGATCGGAGCCCAGAGCCTGCATGCGCCGCAACTGCTCATCACTGATCGTACCCGGCTGCTGTTGCTCTTTCCGCCGCAACTCCGCTTCTGCGCAGGCCACATCGCGCAGACGGCTCTCCCATTCGGTCTCCAGACCGCGCGCGACAAGACGATTCTCGGGTTCGACGGCACGGTAACGGCGTTCTGCCCTTTCGGCGTCGTATCGCAAACGTTCAACCTCAAGCCGCCACTGCGCCAGCGTGGCATCGTGATTGTTCCGGGTTTGCTCCACGGCAAGCCGCATCGCTTCTACGGAGCCGGGCGTTACAACGTTGAGAAAAGCTGTAGCAATGGCCTCGTCAATCGCCACGCCACCGACATTGAGGCAGTACAGGCCTCGGCCCCCGACGATGTCTTTACCGGCGCAGTGATAACCCGGAGTCGAGTTGCGTCCACGGTAGTGCGTTTTCAGTTTGCGGCCGCAATGCCCGCAGACACCAATACCCTGCAGCAGGGCAGAGCCTTCTCTCACGACACCTCCTGTGCGATGCGGCCCAGGGCGGGTATTCGTGTCGAGACGCTTCTGATTCGCCTCGAAGATTGCCCAGTCAATGAATCCGGGATGATGTTCCCGGATGAGCACGCTCCACTTATCAATCGGAAGGTGACGCATGCGCTTTTTGACAACGCCCTGTTCATCGATATAACGTTCGCACCGGCTCTTGCCGTACGCGTAGGCGCCAGCATACACCGGATTAGTCAGTATGTGATGAATCGCGGTGTAGGTCGGGACAACCCAGCGAACCTGGCCGTCAGGCCCATCCTGCAGAGGGAAGGATGGAGCTTCAGAACGCAGCCAAAGCCAAACGCGTCGCGCCGAGCCGAATTCAGCGAAGCGCTCGAATACCGAGCGGATTGCGGTGGTCACTTCCTCATCGGGATGGAACAAGACTTCGCCATCCGCTTCTCCCCAGACGAAACCAACGGGCAAACCGCGGCGCAACTCGCCACGAGCGGCTTTGTTGCGAATGCCGCCGTCCAGCCGGGCGCGAATGATGTGCAGTTCCGCTTCGCTCATGGTTCCCTTGAGACCGAGCAACAGACGATCGTTGAACAGTGCCGGATGATAGACGCCATCATTGTCTCCAATAAGAGTGTCAGTCAGGCCGCACAGTTCGAGAAGACGATACCAATCCGCATTGTTGCGCGCCAGACGCGAGACTTCAAGGCCAAGAATAATTCCCACGTGACCCAACGCAACTTCGCTGATCATGCGCGCGAAACCGGAGCGCTTATCTGTGCTGGCTCCGGAAAGACCAAGGTCATCATCAATAATGACGACCTGATCCTTCTGCCAGCCGAGTTGACAGGCTCTGTCGGCCAGCGCGTACTGGCGCGCCGTGGATTCGCGGTTGTGTTCGACCTGGGACGGGGTCGACTGCCGGACATATATATAGGAGGCACGCGAGGTATGGGATGGTTTGATTCTGGAAAGGTCAGTCATTGATCGCCTCCGGTGGATTGCCGGTTCGAACTGCGTTGACCATCAAACGCGCCAGAGTGTCGATTACGAGTTGCTTGTGCTCGTCGTCCAGATCCTCCCACAAGCACGTCTCCGGAATCGGGATATCGATGAAGTTCAGATTCAGTTGCGACATGGCTCTCCTGCTGTGGAACAAATTGCGTCGCCGATGTTGCGGCGCGTTGCAAAAGAGCATCTGCCAAAAAGCGGAGCTGAAGCAAGTCCTCCAGCGAGCCGATAAGGTGGTTACCGTGCATCTGCGATGGAGAGGCGGCGGTGAAATCTGTCCAGTCCGCCGGAACCAGCGACTTGCTTCCGTCCGGCAGAATCAGAACGAAATACAAGCGCTCCTGCCTGATGGCGTGCCGGAGAACTTCCAGAGACCTCCCTTCAAAGGGATGATGGCTGCGAGTAATGGTTACACGCTCCGGATAGTCCCGGAGGTGGGTAGTCTGCGGTGGTTTCCTTCGGGTCTGTCGATCACGAGAAACTGCTCACGCTCGTTGCTCAAAAAGTAGCCGATGGCGGGTGCTGCGCCTTATTCGGGCGATGCTCAGGGCGGGAAGCTACGGCAAGGGGCAACTCTTTCCGAGCGAGCGCGGGACTCCGCAGGGTGGGGTAGTCTCTCCCTTGCTCAGTAACATACTTCTGACGCCGTTTGATCGGG
>JAUZEU010000517.1 GCA_030838885.1 Bryobacterales bacterium
CGTGACGCGTTGCCGCAGCCGCCGTTCGGTTTTTCCATAGCTGTGCAATCCCGCGATACGCGGGATTGCACAGCATGCCTCAAACTGTGGATCGCTCCCAAAGCGGCCTTTGCCGGTCTGTGTCGCCATCTGACGCTCATTCAGCAAACGTGCGATGGCATTCGGTCGTCTCAGGAGCGAACATAATCCAGCCACGCCCTTGCCACGGACCTCGCGATTACCTCCCGGAACCGATCTCCCCTTTCAGGCGTAGCCGAGGCGGGGCTGTCCGTGTGTCCGTTTATGCTCTCCCAGAATCCATTCCGCTCATCGCGAAACGGAGCGGGCAAAACAAGCGCTTCAGGGTTTTCAGGAAGTTGGCGGAACGGCAGTTCCCTCGCCACCAGATCCGGCCGGAGAGACATCATCAGCGACGTCTCAAACTCGCCGGCATGTCCCGGTAGCCGTGCAGCCTTAACACCCGCGGCCACCAGATCCTGCCACGCCATGTTCCAGTACGAACCGGCTGCCGCGTGAACCGGATGATGCAACACTATGTCTCTGACCGCAAGCTGGGCCAACTCGTGGTTACCTCCGTGCCCGTTCAGCAGGAAAATGCGCTTGAAGCCATCTGTAACCAGACTCTCCACCAGTTCATAAAGCATTCGGCGGTAAGTTTCCGTGCTGAAAGAGAGCGTGCCCCCGAAGACAAGGTGATGGTGAGACGAACCGAAAGGCAGCGCCGGCGTTACTACGACGTCGGTCTCCGTTCCGGCAATCGTTCCTGCCTCCCGGGCGATGGCTTCCACCGTGAAGTAGTCCATTCCGGTGGCAAGATGCGGCCCGTGTTGTTCGGTAGCGCCAATCGGAATCACTGCCAAGGCCGTGGCTGCCACAGTCCGGAGTTCGTTTCGGTTCAGCTCCGCGAATAACTTAAACATGCTTTCACTATTCTGCACAACCCTCATTCCCCGATTAGCAACATCCATTGCGTGTGTCAGTGATGAGATGTACCCGGCCCTGCCGGATGTTCTCGCGGAATTCGATCGTGTCTCAGGTGGCGAGATCAGTGTCCTGCGATCCTCTCCGCGGGGTGCGGTATACCCGTGCCTTCCCGGCCCGGCGAGTATCGGATTGTCCTCGCGAAGGCCAGTTATGGCTCGAAAACCGTCGTTGCGGTACTGAAAAACCTGCTCCGGCTACGCCTCACCCGCGAGAAGCGCTTTAGTCCGTTCAAGCCCGTTGTGTCCCGCCGCAAGCAAAGATATCGCGGCGAGAACAGGACACACGCCCGCGACCAAAACTGCAAGTCCGAACTGCTTTTGAGGCCCGAGTATCCACCCCGTGACGATGGGCGCCGCCGCTCCTGCCACTTGCGACACGGTGTTCAAATACCCGATTGTTCGCCCTACCAGGTTCTTCGGTGGCAGGTGCTGCGAGATCGCCCAGAAATTTGAGTTTCCTATGCCGGTCGCGCACATCGAGAAGGTTAGGATTGGAAGCACCCAGAAGCGATCCTGCACCACAAGGAGCAGTAATGTCGCCGCTGTCCCCGTGTATCCCAAGACCGCAAACATCACCCGGACACGGAACACGCCAATTCTGGAAGCTAACTTGTCCGCTGCGAAACCAGCAAGAATATTTATGAAGGCCATTGTGAAGAGTGAAGTTGAAATTACCCGTCCCATTCCAAGCGTTGAGAATCCTCGGGAGATGATCAGATAACTCGGCACCCAGGTCAAAACAAAATACCAATAATAGGAAGACAGGAGGATGCATGACGACATGGCCCAAAAGGAGCGGCTGGTCAGCAGCATACGCCAGGTCCAGCGTCGCGGAGAGGCCAGGTCGTCAGCCTCCTTCCCTGCTCGGCGCGCGGCCCGCGTTCCATCAGATGGGACGGCGAGCAGCCAGCATGGCAGCCAGATCAGGGCTCCCAGACCGGTGATGGAAAACATTAGGCGCCATCCGAATTTGTCCAGCAGCATCGCTCCTGCGAGCGCGCCTAGTGCCGGACCTATGTTCTGGCCTGCAATGTAAATCGATGTCGGTAAGCCCTGATCTTTCCCATCAAAACTATTTCGGATATAGGACAGGCTGGCCAGCGGACCGATCGATTCGGCAAGACCCAGCAACATGCGCATGGCGATAATGTCGCCTGTGCCGCGGCTGAGGGCGATGGATGCCGATGCCAGCGACCAGACGAGGAAACCTCCCGCATAGGCCCGGCGGATTCCCATCCTGTCCACCAGCAAGCCGGCAGGAATCTGAAATGCGGCGTAGGTCCAGAAGAAAGCAGACAGGAGCACGCCCATGCTGGCTGGCTCGATTCGGAAGTCCCGCATGATCGAAGGCGCCGCGATACTGAGGTTGCCGCGGTCGATATAGCTGATTACAATACCTGAAAAGACAAGCCAAAGGACAACCCACCGGCGGCTCATTCGGCAGGCCCGGAAACCATCTGTCCGTCCTTTATGACACTGATAATCCCCTGCGGTTCCCGATCCGGATTATCGTATGTGGAGTGACTTCGAACGGCTGCCGGGTCAAAGACCGTCAAGTCCGCGAAATAGTTTGGCTTTATGAGGCCGCGGTCCGGTAGCCCAAGCCGACTCGCGGGTTTGCCGGTGATCTTGTGTACCGACTCCGAAAGAGAGAGCCAGCCTTTCTCGCGGCTCACTGTGCCCAGGAGTTCAGGGAAAGTCCCATACAATCGCGGATGCGCTTTTCCTTTGACATAAAAACCATCACTGATGATGGAACAAAGGGGATGTGTAATGAGTTGCCGCAGATTGTCTTCGCTTTGGTTAAATGACACGACATTGACGGAGCCTTCTTCTTCAACGAGCAAATCGACCGCGGCCTCTGCCGGGTCGACATTTCGATCCGCGGCGATCTCGGCGATGGTCTGGCCGATCAACCCCAGATTTGTGATACTGGAAATTCCGGATATTGTGATATCGCTCCATAACTGCGCGCGGGACCGATCCATTTCCTGAGCGATTTCGTCGCGAACTTTTTCTTCCCGCAGCCTTGCGATCAATGCGTGTTTTCCACCTTCGAGGGACCACGCAGGCAGCCATTGAGTTAACACCGTACTGCCGCATTGATACGGATAAATGTCGAATTCGACATCGATCCCCTGCCGGCGAGCGGCCTCGATCTCATCGAGAGCCTGCTCTTGCAGGGGCCAGTTTGCTCGTCCGGCAGCCTGCAGATGTGAGATTTGCAGGCGGCACCCGGCAGCTCTGGCGAGATCGAGCTGTTCCCGCACCGCTTCTACCAGGCGGTCCGAGTAACTGCGCATGTGAGTCGCATACAATTTGCCGTTGCGCGCGACAACCCGGCACAGGCGCTCCAGTTCCACTGCCCCTGCGCTGGAACCTGGCGCATACATGAGCCCGGTCGAGAACCCTGAGCAGCCGGCAGAGAGCGCGTCTTCGAGCAAGCCTGCCATCCGATCGAGTTCTACGGTCGTGAGCGGCTGCTGTCTTTGCCCGGCGATTGCCAACCGCAGACTGCCATGCCCCACAAGAGAAAAAACATGCATTTTTGTGGCGTTCCGCTCCACCGATTGCAGGTATTCCGAGGCAGTCCTCCAACCCCACCCATCGGTGC
The DNA here is from genome assembly GCA_030838885.1 of Bryobacterales bacterium. Taxonomy (GTDB): domain Bacteria; phylum Acidobacteriota; class Terriglobia; order Bryobacterales; family Bryobacteraceae; genus BOG-234. The sequence goes on from JAUZEU010000517.1 coordinate 3,598, forward strand.
GACCCAGTATGCCCGATGCGAATTCCTGCAGTCCCTGCGAGCTCCCATCGAAAGGAAAAGGGGAGAAGCCGCAATTCCCGACAACTTCGCTCGTGACTCCCTGCCTGATCTTGTCCATTCGATCTTCAAGCACCTGGAGATCCAGATGACTGTGGAGATCAATGAACCCCGGAGCGATCGCGAGGCCGGAACAGTCGAGCACGGCGCAACCCGATGGGATAGCCTGTCTGCCGATCTCAACAATTCGATCGCCGTCAATCAACACGGAAGCGGGAAGCGCCGAACTTCCGGAACCGTCAATAACCAAACCATTTTGCAAGAGAAGCATGGGGCGGGTACCTCTTTGATACCAATTCGGCGATTGGAGATCAACGCGATCGATCATGTCAGCCCGTCTGGATGAGGGATGAAGCGGCCACCACTAACTGAAGTCAGCCTTTACTGACGCGAAGCTCGCGTGTGGCGCGGACGCGTTTGGTGTGCAGTCCGATTGAGCGGAAACACCGAAACTGGCCCGATTTTGCTGAGAGGGAATGGCGTCAACGGGGCTCGTCCACTCTTGTTGCCTGGGAAGATTCGCCAACCGGGTGGACCAAACCTTGACCCCGGCACTTCCCGCAAGCCTTCCTATTGTCAAATCGCGGCGCATGGAAGTTTCCCTTGATTCCGTACCATGGTACGGCGTTCAGTTTAAAGTGCAGCAATCCCGTTTGAGCGACGCACCCGTTCACAGACCGCTCTGACGCGCAGCGTAGACCGAACCTCCTCGTTCCAAGTTGATCGGCCATACGGATCATCCGCTGAGATCAGATGCCGGGCCGCGAACCGACGTGGCCGTGGGCGTAACGAGGAAACGCCCGCGACTCCCCAGCTTTGAAGCATCGGTTGGCCACTGCGCCCAAACGATGCTTCAAGTCACACCCCGACAGAGCACTACGGCTCACCGCTTCGCTCTTGGGAGCGGCGCCGCTTGCTTTTGGGCCCGAGAGAAACGGGGCGCAACGGAGAACGGCATATGTATAGCAATCGCGTAATGATCACGGGCTTTTTGGGCAACGACCCGGAGAGCCGGACTACTCGTAACAGCAGCACATTCACCGCGCTTTCCGTAGCGACCAAACGCAACTGGAAAAACCGGGAACCGGCGAGTACGAGTCGGAGACGACATGCCACCGATGTGTCGTGTACGTGGCCCACGGCGGCGTTCGCGGCCACTCTGCTCAAGGGAGCGCACGTTCAGATCGAGGGTGAATTACGCACCCGCGAGTACGCGCAGAGGGCTTCCGGCCAAAAGGCTTGCCATTGACGACGTCTGTTACTGAGATCCGCGTGTTCCGCGCCGTCAATCTCGGTCATGCAGGCTTGCGGTCCCTCGGAAGGGCACAGGATTGTAGCGTGGCTAGGAATCCAGCACCGAAGAAGCCGCAGCATGAGGCGGTGTCTCGCTGGCAAAGCGAAATCCGCCACTTCCGCCTCCGGACATGTTGGACAAGAGCCTCGACCGGTCGGTGCCGGGTCCATAGAGCCAGAAACTCCGGGGGCGCG
>JAUZEU010000528.1 GCA_030838885.1 Bryobacterales bacterium
TCGCACCTGGCGGAAGCCTTCGTATGTCGTGAAGAAAAATGTCTTGCGGTCGCGGCCCGATTTAGGCCAAAGAATGACCGGACCGCCCAAGGTGAAGCCGAACTGGTTCTGGTTGAATCCTGGAGCACAGGCCGTACGGGTCAGCGTGTTCGGATCGCTCTTGTCGCAGGGGAATGAAACCCTGTTGCGGTCAAAGAAGCGACGGGCCTGCACCACGTTGTTGCGCCAGAATTCGTATAAGGTTCCATGAAACTCGTTGGTGCCGGAGCGTGTTACAAGATTGACCTGGGCACCAGCGCCTTTTCCGAATTCTGCCGAATAGTTGTTGGTCTGGATCTTGAATTCGAGAATGCCGTCGATGTTAGGCGTCACGCTCACCCTGTTCTGGTAAGAGTCGGTGTTCGAGGTTCCATCGATCTGGAAGGCGTTCTGTTCCGAACGAGCGCCTCCTACGGAAAAACCGCCTCCGTTGGTGGCTCCCGGCGCTCCGGTATTCGCGCCTGGCACCAGCAGGGCCAACTGGGCGAAATTGCGGCCATTCAGGGGAAGCATCGTAATTTTTCGGGTGTCGATCACAGCGCCTATGGAGGCGCTGGCGCTCTCGACCAGGGGAGCGTCCGCCTGTATCTCAACCGTCTCAGTCAACTGTCCTATCTCAAGGGCCACATTGATTTCGGCGTTCTGATCCACTTGCAGGGTCAATCCGGTTTGCTGAAACTTTTTGAAGCCGGACAACTCGACCGTGAGATTGTAGGTGCTCGGCGCAAGACCCGGAAGACTGTACTGGCCAACACTGTTGGTAACGGTCACGCGACGGAAACTATTGGCTGCGTTGAGCGCCGTAACTGTCGCGCCCACCGCAACGGCGCTGGTGCTGTCGGTAACAGAGCCGGATATCGTCGCAGAACCAAGTTGAGCCAGAAGAGCGTGAGTGGAAAGCACACCGATTACAAAAGCTGAAAGAACAGAGGTACCCCGGAACTGCGAAAGCATAGACCATCCCCCTCTATGAAATGCCACTGCCCGGAAGCTTCGTTCAGAAAACCAAGCCGAACCTGAGACCTCACCCTGGTACTCAGAGGAGCAGCGGCCGCGAAACCGATTATGGTTGGGCTTTTCATCAGAGTCAAGCGTCTTTTTGGCGGGCTGCGAAGCTGATAGACATCTGCACCGGGCAGCTACTTTGAGGGGCCAGAGCGGAAGTGCAGGGCGTCTTCCGGTTTTCGATCATATCTCGAAGGAATTAGCAGGAATTCAATTGACATACCTATGGCAGAGGAATAACATTGCTCTCCAGTGGCTGGCCAATCCGGCCCTGAACCCAGGAGAGAGATAGCCATGACACGAGGGATGAGAAGTCTGGCATTGGCGGCTGCTGCATGCCTGTTATGCGCGGGAGCCGGTTTGGCGCAGGTTACCACCGCCACCTTTTATGGGACGGTTAGCGATCCCAGCGGCGCTAACATACCGGGCGCCAGGATTACGCTTAAGCACGAGCAGACCGGGGCCACCAGTTCGAAAGTGAGCGACGAGAGCGGAGACTTCCAGTTTGACTTTCTTCAAGTGGGATCCTACACGATCCTGATCGAAGCCGCGGGGTTCAAACGGTCTCAATCAGGTGCGATCCAACTGGTGGCCGCTCAGAGTGTGCGCCAGAACTATCCTCTGCAAGTCGGCGATGTCAGTGAGACCGTGCAGGTGGAAGGGGCCGCTCCCCTGGTGAATACTGTCTCCGCCGAACAGTTGCAGAGCTATAGCACGAAGACGGTGACAGACCTGCCGCTGGCGCGGCGAAATTTCTCCAGCATCCTGGGTATTGGCGCGGGGGTAACACCGGCGACTGGTGGATCCGCTACGGGGATTCGACTCAACGGAGTTGGGAAGAACGGAACGGCATTCTCCGTGGACGGCGCGGAAGCGAGCGCCAACCCCGAAGGCCGCAACTCGCAGACGTTCGGCGGGGTCAACTATGTCGACATCCTGAGCCTTGAGTCCATTGAGGAGGTGCAAATCGTCAAGGGAATATTACCTGCTGAGTACGGCGGGGCGCTGGGCGGACAGGTAAATGTACTCTCCCGATCCGGCACAAACGCCTTTCATGGAAGTATTTTCGAGAACTTCCAGGCAGAAAACCTGAACGCGAGGGATCCTTTTCTGAACCGCAAGCCCCCGTTCACGTACAATCAGTTCGGCGGTGCAGCCGGAGGTCCTGTCCGGAAGAATCGTATCTTCATTTTCGGCGCCTTCGAGGGGTATCGTGAGAGCCAACTGGATCGTGTAGAGGGCAACGTTCCGACACCCGCCATGCGAGATATGGTCCTCCGCGCAGTCCCTGCCTTTGCCGATGCCCTCGCGCCCGTCCCGCTTCCCAACCAGCCATATAGTCAAACCGCGAATAATGCTTTGTTCGTCGGCACGGGACGTTCCCTCCGGAGCGACAATCATGTCGATCTCAAGGGAGACTTGCACCTCCGGGACAGCAGTAATCTATCCATCACCTACAGCCATGGACGTCCGTACCGCCTCAGCCCGACCATCTATCCAGGAAACGAACAGGATAGTCAGATATTCAGTGAACGCGCGGCAGTAAGTTACGTTACCGGAGGCTCTGCGTGGACATCGGAAACCCGTTACGGCTTCAATCTCAATGACGCCCACAACGTCAATCGCTCATTTACGAAGCCGCAGCTCGACGCATCGAACCCGAAGGAAGACTTCACCTATGGCCGCCGCCTCGGCCGGCTCAGCACAAACCTCGGCTGGGGAACTCTCGCAGGGAACCAGGACCTCATGCTCGAAGGACCTACCTGGACCTTGGGGGAGAAGTTCTCCATTCACGCCGGAAAGCATTCACTGAAATTCGGGGGGCTTTTCTCTCACCACTGCTGCCAAAGGGACAACGTTGAGGGGGTCGCGTGGACTTACTCCGGGCTAAGTGACTTGCTGGCAAATATCCCAAGCCAAATCAGTGCATCGTTCGGCAACGGAGAGTATACAGCTAATATGTGGGAACTCGGCTTCTTCCTCCAGGACGACTGGAAGATCCATCCGCGGCTGACACTCAATCTGGGTCTGCGCTATGACTACTTTGGCCACCTCGTGGCCAAAGAGGATCTCAATTCCGGGAGCGCTCTGTTTAATCCGGACGGGCTGCGCGACAGGAATTTCAATTTGGGTCCCCTGCGGCCGACGGACAACGCATACGAGAGTGATCGCGTGAACTTTGGGCCGCGATTTGGCTTTTCCTACAGGTTAACGGGCGACGGGAAGACTGTCATACGCGGCGGTACGGGAGTTATCTTCAGCCCCCAGGTAATCGGAAACATGTGGAACCTTGTAGGTACGCAATACATACCCAAACGCATTCTGTTCAGCCGGCAGGATGCGATCTCGCTCGGGCTGAAATATCCGATGTATAACGACGATCTTCGAAAGGTGGTCGAGAAACAGGCCAAGGCTGAAGGGTATACCAATATCTTCGGTCTGATCAACCCCCAACTCGAGAGCCCCTACGCACATCACTACAGTCTCGGACTGCAACGTGAGCTGACTTCCAGCTTAGGGCTGGAAACCGCGGTAGTGGGTGTTAGGGGAACTAAATTCCCAATGTGGCGTCCGCTGAACGAACCGGACCGGGTTACGGGCATACGGCCGAACCCGAAGCTCCGAGCTACATACTACCTGGACGAATCCGCCACCACTTCGTACATCTCGTGGCAGACGTCAGTGCGGAAGCGTTATTCGCACAACGTGAGTGGAAGTGTCCACTACACATGGGGCAAAACGCTGGCCTACAATGGCGGCGACATCGGGACGTGGTACCAGGGCGATAACGCCGCGCGCGTTCAGGAGTTCTTCAATGTGCGTGCAGAGCATGCGCCCGCGTCTGGTGACATCACTCACTATTTTGCGTCCGAGTGGTCGTATGAGGTCCCATCGCTTGCCCGATTCGGGAGGCTGGCGCAGCACGTCGCAGGCGGCTGGCAAATGGGCGGAATCCTTACAGTCCGCAGCGGTGAGCCACTGGCCATAACGCAGACGTCCTCTTTGCAGGTTAGTCGCCCCGATTACGTGGGAGGAAATGCCGTTAACCCGGACTATAAGCCAACACTTCAATATCTAAACCGGAGCGCTTTCGCCCTGGTGCCGCTGGTGACAGCTTCAGGCGCGAGCAGCCGGCCGGGAAACCTGGGTTGGGGCGCGGTTCGAGGACCCGGAGCCTGGAACGGAGACTTCTCCCTCAGCAGGAACTTTAAGTACGGGGACGCGGTGCGTCTTCAGATCCGATCAGACATGTTCAATGTGCTAAATCACGTGAATCCGACGAATATCAACACGGCACTGAACAGCGGCACGTTTGGCCAGGTTCGGGGAACCACGGGACAGCGCGTTATTCAGCTCAACGCTCGACTGAGCTGGTGACGTCCCAGCGACAGGAACCCCTTTGTGTTTGGATCCCAGGGCTGATATGGTAAACGAAGCCTGGTAATGAGGCATATGATATCTTTTTTGTCGAATTCGACACCCCGTTTAGTTGTAAGCCTTGTGATGGCTGGAGCTTTCCTCGCGTCAGGAGCCCCACAGACGGCCAGGGAATCACGTTCTGTTTCAGCAATACCAGAGCCGTTCGTCACTAAGTACTGCGTCGGATGTCACAACGCAAAGGTGAAGTCCGCCGGACTTGCTTTGGATGCGATCAGTAGCGAAAGCCTGAGCCAGCATCCTGAAGCGTGGGAGAAGGTGGTTCGCAAACTTCGGGCGCGGTCCATGCCGCCGGCCGGATTGCCCCGCCCGGACGAGGGCACCTATAGTTCCGTAACAGCCTCACTTCAGATCGCGCTTGACGGGGCAGCCCTGGCGAAACCTAATCCCGGCCGCACGGAAACGTTCCGGCGGCTTAACCGAACCGAATACCAGAATGCGGTTCGGGACTTACTTCAGATTGAAGTAGATGTCACGTCTTTGCTGCCGGCCGACGATTCGAGCCATGGCTTTGACAATATTACGGTCGGAGAGCTTTCGCCCACATTACTGGAAAGATATATAACGGCTGTGCGCAAGATCAGCAGACTGGCGATCGGAAGCCCGAGCCGCTCTGCCGGGGGTGACACGATTGTTTTGCCGCCGGATCTCACACAAGAGGAGCATTTCGACAAGCTCCCGTTTGGGACGCGCGGGGGAAAGTCAATGCGCTACACATTTCCGCTCGACGCCGAGTACGACATTCAACTGAGACTTGCGCGGGACCGCAACGAGCATGTTGAGGGTTTGAGCGACACGCATGAGCTGGACCTGATGCTCGATGGAAAGCGTTTGAAGGTATTCACGGTAACGCCTCCCGCACCGGGCGTCGATCATCATCTTGTGGAGAAGGATCTGAATATCCGGGTGCCGGTTAAAGCCGGGCCTCATGTACTCAGCGTCGCGTTTCTCAAGAAGCCGTCCACGGTGCTCGAAACGGAGCGACAGCCCTACCAGGCGCACTTTAATATGGACCGGCATCCCCGAATTCAGCCGGCAATCTATTCGATTTCAATCAACGGTCCGTACAACGCGGAAGGCGCCGGCGACACGCCGAGCCGACGGCGAATTTTTGTGTGCAAGCCGGCGAAGCCCGCCGAGGAAGAGGGCTGCGCGAAAAACATCCTCTCCACGCTCATGCTGCGGGCATATCGGAGGCCGGTGAAAGAAACGGATTTCCGCCTGCCCCTGAAGTTTTTCCACGACAATCGCGCGGAGGGGTTTGAGGCCGGGATTGAAATGGCACTTCGGGCGGTCCTGATGAATCCGGAGTTTCTGTTCCGTGTCGAGCAGGATCCGAGTGGGATTGCGCCGGGCACTGCATATCGGGTCAGCGACATTGAACTCGCATCGCGACTTTCGTTCTTTCTTTGGAGCAGCATCCCTGACGATGAACTGCTGAATACCGCCATAGCGGGTAAACTAAGAAATCCCGCGGTCCTGGAGCAACAGGTCAGGCGCATGCTGGCCGATACCCGCTCTACAACGATGGTCACCAACTTCGCCGAACAGTGGCTCTACCTGCGCAATCTGGCATCGGCGACTCCCGATATGCGCTTGTTCCCCGATTTCGACGATAATCTTCGGCAGGCCCTGCGACAGGAAACAGAGCTGTTTGTCGAGAGCATTATGCGCGAGGACCGAAACGTGCTGGATTTGCTGGGCGCGAACTATACGTTCGTGAATGAACGGCTCGCGAAGCACTACGGGATCCCGAACGTGTACGGAAGCCGCTTTCGGCGTATCACGCTGAATTCCGACGTACCAAGGGGCGGGTTGCTTCGTCAGGGCAGCGTGCTGATGGTGACATCTTACGCGACACGGACGTCTCCCGTAATTCGCGGAAAGTGGGTGCTGGACAATATTCTGGGTTCGCCGCCTCCTCCTCCGCCACCCTTTGTGCCCGCGCTGAAGGAGAATGCAACCGAAGGGAAAGCGCTCCCGATGAAAGCCCGCCTTGCGGAGCACCGCTCTAATCCGGCTTGCTCTGGTTGTCATAATTTGATGGATCCGATCGGGTTTTCTCTCGAGAATTACGACGCTCTCGGCCGCTGGAGAACGGCGGATGCCGCAACGCCGATCGATGCTGCCGGCGGCCTGCCGGATGGCAGCAGGTTCGAGGGTGTCGACGGGCTGCAGAAAGCACTGGTGGCCCGCCCTGAGCTGTTCGTTACTACGTTTACAGAGAAGCTTCTTACCTATGCGCTGGGCCGCGGCGTTGAATACTATGACGCTCCCGCGGTGCGCAAGGTCGTACAAGAGGCACAGGCTAAGGATTTCCGGTTCTCGTCGGTAATCCTGGGGATCGCCAGCAGCACGCCGTTTCAGATGAGGAAGTCACAATGATTATCACGAAAAAAGCTTTGCCACGCCGGACGTTTCTGCGGGGTGTGGGGGCCACACTTTCACTGCCACTACTCGATGCGATGGTTCCCGCGATGACTGCGCTGGCAGCAACACCCGCGAACCCGGTACGCCGGCTGGGTTTTGTATACATACCGATGTGCTCCTATATCAAACAGTGGACTCCGCCAGGGGAAGATCACCTGACGGAGCTTTCGCCTACGCTCAGTTCGATGGCGCCGTTCGTGGATCAGCTGACCGTGCTGACAAACCTGGAGATCAAGAACGCCTATCCTGGTACTCATGCCACGTCGAACGCCGGATTTCTGAGCGCGGCAAAGGCGAAGTGGACCGAGAGCAGCGACTACTATCTGGGTACTACGGTTGACCAAATCGCGGCGAAACAGCTGGGCGCGGCCACCAGGCTTCCGTCGCTTGAACTCGCGATGGATCTGCTCACCACGGTGGGGCAGTGTGACAACGGTTATGCCTGCGTGTACCAGAACAATCTGTCCTGGTCATCACCGACCAACCCACTTCCCGCCGAGGCTCATCCGCGCATCGTATTCGAGCGCCTTTTCGGAGATGGCGGGAGCGCGGCCGACCGTTTGGCCGAACTGCGCAAAAGCGCGAGCCTGCTGGACATGGTCGGCGACGCCGTCTCAAGCCTCCAGAAAAAGCTGGGCTCCGGCGATCGTCTTAAGGTGGAGCAGTATCTTGATACGGTTCGGGAAGTAGAGCGTCGCATTCAGAAGGCAGAGGCCGAGACAACCGACTCGCATATGCCGGATCTGGATCGTCCGGTAGGAGTACCGGCATCGTATGCGGATCACGCGCGGTTGATGTTCGACTTGCAGGTGCTTGCGCTTCAGGCTGATGTGACCAGGGTGATTACATTCCAGCTGGCTCGTGAGACGAGCACACGAACTTACCCCGAAATCAATGTCTCGGAGCCGCACCATCCGCTAACCCACAATGGCGGCAACCCCGAGATGCTCGCCAAGGTAGCTAAGATCAACGCATTCCATGTATCGCTTTTCGCCTACTATCTGGAGAAACTCAAGGCGACGCGAGACGGAGACGGGACGCTGCTGGATCATTCCGCAATACTTTACGGCAGTGGCATGGGTAACCCGGACATCCATGACCATGTAAATCTGCCTATTCTTGTGGCCGGCGGTGCAGGCAAGATCAAAGGTGGACGTCACATCAGGTATGCGGAACCGGCGCCCCTCGCTAACCTTCATTTAACACTGCTTGATCGGGTGGGGGTGCATATCGACGCGTTCGCGGACAGCAAGGGCAAGATCAAAGAACTGGTCGAACCGCTGCCGCTGTAACCGCGAGAGGAATACAGGAGAGACCTCCACCATGCGTCTGAGACGATTGGGCCGATGGACGACAGCCTCGTGGGCATGCACCTGTACTCTGGCTGCGGCCGAGCCCGGGTTGCGTCTGGCGGACGCTGCGGAGGAAATGGACCGGACCACCATTCGGGCTCTGCTGCAAAAGCACGCAGACGTAAACGAGCCGCAGGTGGATGGCGCAACAGCTCTGCACTGGGCTGCGTATCACGACGATCCTGAAACGGCGGAACAGTTAATCCGTGCGGGAGCTAACGCGAAAGTGGCCAATCGCTATGGCGTGACGCCGCTGTCGCTGGCCTGCACGAATGGAAGCGGCGGGATGGTTGAGCTGCTGCTGAAAGCCGGAGCAGACCCGAACACCGCTCTGCCCGGGGGCGAGACTGCGCTGATGACAGCGGCAAGAACGGGAAAGGTGGACGCAATAAAGGCGCTTCTGGATCGTGGGGCCGACCTGAATGCGAAGGACGGCGAGCGCGGACAAACGGCTCTGTTCTGGGCCGCTGCCGAAGGTAATGCCGCGGCGGTGGAAACCCTGATCAAAGCCGGAGCCGATTTTCGCGCGCGCCTGAACTCTGGATTTACACCTCTGCTGATGGCGGTTCGGGATGGACGGTACGCAGTCGTAAAAACACTCCTTAGCGCAGGGGCCGATGTTAATGACACAATCCAGCCGGGGCCTCCTCCTCCGCGTAAAACGACGTACACCTACAATTCCGGGCCGCTCCCCAAGAGTGGTACGAGCGCACTGGGGTTGGCGGTGTTAAACGGTCATTTCGAACTGGCTGCAAATCTTCTGGATGCCGGTGCGGACCCAAACGCAGCGGGTCCCGGCTGGACGGCATTGCACGCTCTTACGTGGGTCCGTAAACCGGGTGGAGGGGACAACGATCCCGCTCCGCAGGGGTCCGGCAGCATGACCAGCATCCAACTTGTGGAAAAGCTTGCGAAAAAAGGAGCGAACCTGAATGCCCGGATCACCCGGCGCACGAATGGCGGTCTTACCAGGCTGAATACGGTTGGAGCGACTCCTTTCCTGCTGGCGGCCAGAACCGCTGATGCGGAACTGATGCGGAAGCTCGCTGCGCTCGGTGCGGATCCCTTGTTGCCTAATGCGGACAACAGCACGCCGCTGATCGTTGCTGCGGGGCTGGGCACCCGCTCACCCGGTGAGGATGCCGGAACGGAATCAGAAGCACTGGAGGCAGTGGGAGTGGCGCTGCAACTGGGCAACGACGTAAACGCGGTCGACAACAACGGTGA
>JAUZEU010000530.1 GCA_030838885.1 Bryobacterales bacterium
GTTTGCTCTATTTTGTGGAAGCCGTGATAGTGGGCCAATGGATGCGGCGCAAAAGTCTGCGGCACCTGCACGTTCATTTCGCCACGCCCGCCGCGACGGTGGGGCTGATCCTGACGCGTATTTTCCCTTTTACGATGTCGATCACGGTACATGGCCCGGACGAATTCTATGACGTTTCCGCCTTCCTGCTGGGGGAGAAGATCGCGGGCTCGCGTTTTCTGTGCGCGATCGGATTCTATGCGCGAAGTCAGCTGATGAAGCTCTCACCCGCTTCGGAGTGGCCGAAAATCGAGATTACGCCCCTGGGGGTGGATGCAGAACTATTTACTCCGCGGCCGTTCCGCCCGGTTATTGATGTACTGGAAGTGATCTGCGTGGGCCGCCTGGTTGCGGCAAAAGGGCAGCATGTTTTGCTGGCCGCGGTCCGGAGACTACTGGGCGAAGGACGCGCGGTGCGGCTGCGATTCGTGGGGGATGGTCCGGACCGACAATCTCTGGAGCAGGCGGTTCGGGCGGCCTCACTCGAAGAACACGTCATCTTTGAAGGTTCGGTGAATCAGGACAGGATTCGGGCGCTGTATCAGCAGGCGGATGTGTTTGCGCTCGCCAGTTTCGCCGAGGGCATTCCGGTCGTACTGATGGAAGCGATGGCGATGGAGATTCCCTGCGTGACCACCTGGATTACGGGGATCGCAGAGCTGATCCGCCACGACATTGACGGACTGCTGGTAGCACCTTCCGACGAGACAGCACTTGCCGGCGCGATGGCACGGCTGATGGATAATCCGGAGTTGCGCCGCAGGCTGGGTGAATCCGGTCGGCAGCGCGTGATCGACAAGTACAGTCTGCGCGCGAATGTCGAGCATCTGGCGCAGGTATTTCAGAGACGACTGGGGTCGGCCGCATGATTATCCTGAGTGCTGTCGGGAGTCTGGTTGCCCTGCTGACGCTGCCCGGGACCATCGAACTGCTGGTGCTGAGCGTCGCTGGCTGGATGCCGCGGCGCAGACCGGCCCGTGCGTCTGCTGCGACCTGTCGCCTTGCGGTGGTGGTGCCCTCACACAACGAGGAACTCAACATTTCTGCCTGCGTGGAGAGCCTGGCTGCAGCCGACCGCCGCAAAGTCGACCTGACGATTGCGGTTGTCGCGGACAACTGCACGGACAGAACAGCGGAAGCGGCCGCCGCTGCAGGCGCGAGGGTGCTGGTTCGCAACAACAAAGAGCAGCGCGGCAAAGGCTTCGCGCTGGATTATGCATTCCGCATCCTTCTGCCGGAAGGCTTCGACGGTTTCGTGGTGGTCGACGCCGACAGTGTCGTGTCATCTAATCTGCTGACCGCGACCGTGGCAGAACTGTCGGCCGGGGCCGACGCTTCACAGTGCCGCTACATTGTGCGTAACAGCGGAGATTCGGTGCGTACTCGCCTGTTGCATGTCGCACTGCTGGCCTTCAATGTTCTGCGACCCCGCGGGCGGGACCGGCTGGGGCTCTCCTGCGGCATCTACGGAAACGGATTCGCCCTTTCGGCCGCAACATTGCGCGCGGTGCCCTACACTGCGGAATCGGTTGTGGAAGATCTGGAGTTTCACCTGGCGCTGGTGCGTGCCGGGAAGCGCGTGCGGTTTATCGATTACGCCACAGTCAGCGGAGACATGCCGGCGGCGGGAGGAGGAGTCAGGACACAACGCGAACGTTGGGAGGGCGGGCGCTTTCGCATGATTTCTGAAAAACTCCCGTCGCTCGCGGCCCAGACGCTGCGCGGAAGATGGTCGCTTGCGGAACCTGCTCTTGATCTCGCACTGTTACCGCTGGCATTCCATGTCGTCCTGCTGCTCATCGCGGCGCTTGTACCTTTCTGGTTTGCACGCGATCTCGGAATGATCGGACTCGCAGTCGTCGTGTTTCATCTCTTCGCCGCGGTCGGCGCGGGCGGTGGCACGTGGCGTGATCTCGCGGTTCTCGCTACCGCGCCCTTTTACATTCTCTGGAAGCTGCTGCTGATTCCCCGCCTGCTGGCCACATCGCGGTCCGGCGCGGCATGGGTCAGAACCGAACGCACGGGGGACAACAAAGTCCCGTGACCATCTCGATCGTGATCGTTTCATTCAACACGAAAGATCTGCTGCGCGAGTGCCTGGAGAGCGTTCGGAACGAATGCGCCGGCATCGCACACGAGATTTTCGTGGTGGACAATATTTCGCGCGATGGCTCAGCGGATATGGTGGAACGCGAATTCCCTGACGTCCACCTGATCCGGAGTGCCACGAACCTGGGCTTTGCCGCAGCGAACAATCGCGCGTTCCCGCGTGCAACCGGGCGCTATCTCGTCCTGCTGAACTCGGATGCGTTTTTGCACGCCGGCGCATTGCAGAAAGCCATTTCATATATGGATGCCGAGGAGCAGATTGGATTGGGAGGGGCACGCCTGGTGGGCCGTGACGGTTCGTGGCAACCCTCGGCGCGTCTGTTTCCTTCCGTGCTGAACGATCTCCTGACACTTTCCGGGCTTGCGGCGAAGTTCCCGGCGTCGCGCTTCTTTGGGCGATTTGACCGGACCTGGGCTGACGACAACGTGCCGGAAGATGTCGACTGGGTGCCCGGAGCTTTTTCCATCATCCGGAAAAGCGTGCTCGACCACGTCGGGAATTTCGATCAAAATTTCTTCCTCTATTACGAGGAAGTGGATCTTTGCCGACGTATCAAAAGAGCCGGTTACACGATCCGGTACTGGCCAGATGTCAGGGTGATCCATCTGGGCGGCGAGTCGTCGAAGACGATGGGAACTGTCCAAATGAGTTCGTCCGGCTCGCAACTGACGCTATGGCGGGTGCGCAGCGGGTTCCTTTATTACAGGAAACACCACGGGAATCTGGCGTGGTGGGTAAAACAGATGGAAGCTTCGTGGCACCGCATCCGCGCGCGAAAGAATGCTTCGGTATCGGATTCCAGCCACTCTGGCAAAGCTGTCGAATCGCGGACCATGATCGCGCTGCTGGACAAGGCATGGCGCGAGACAAGCGGAGGCAGGGTCTCCCCCCCGAGGCCCTGGTGAGCGCCCCTGTTTAACAACATCCGTGAGGACTGGCGCACGTACGAAGGCTCCTTATCCCGGCAGGGCTTATGGGTAATGGCGGTGTACCGCTTCGGGCGCTGGCGTTATACGATTCAGTCCCGCATTTTCCGCATGCCAATGTCACTCGTCTATCGCGTGTTGAAACTGATGAGCCAGGTACTGACCGGTATCGACCTGCCCTGCGAGGCCACTGTTGGACGACGATTCACTATCGAGCACTTCGGCGGCATCATCATCAGCGGCGATGCTGTTTTCGGCGACGATTGCTTCATTCGGAACGGGGTCACCGTGGGGTTGAGGCGCACCGGCGTCAGAGGCGCTCCGGTTCTGGGTAACCGCGTGGATATCGGTGCGGGCGCGGTAATCCTGGGCAGCATCACGATTGGCGACGATGTCAGCATTGGAGCCAATGCGGTGGTGCTGCAGGACGTACCGGCAAACTCGATCGCGGTAGGCGTACCGGCAATGATCCGGCCCAAAGGAACGAGAAAAGAAGTGGAGGTTCCACAGGAATGACGGCACGCCTGACACTGGTTCTGATCGCGGCCACTCTGACGGCGCAGCAGCCGCGGCCCGGCTTCCAGGTGCGCTCGAAGGAGAACGCCCTCAGCAGCGAAGAGGTCATCAAGGCCTTTGAAGCTCCGCGTCTGGAATCTTACACGGTCGGCACGGCAGACGAACTCTCTATTGACGTGTGGGGACACCCGGAGCTTTCAGCGCATCACGTGGTGGGCCCGGACGGGAAGATCACGATTCCCGTGGTGGGAGTGATGAGCGTGCTCGATCTGACGCGCGAAGGTGTGCAGAATATCGTCACGACCGCATTGGGGAAGTTTTACTCGGACCTCCTGGTTACGGTACGGATCGACAAATACACGTCGTTCCGGGTCAATATTCTGGGCCGCGTCAGCTCGCCGGGAGCGCTGCTGTTCGATTCGCAGCCCACGCTGCTGGATGTTGTGACCCGTGCCGGCGGTTTGCCGATTGGTGGGGTAGGCGCCGATAAAGCCGGTTTGGGCCGTTGTGCGATCATCCGGCGCGACCAGATGATCTGGATGGATCTGAAGGAACTGGTGAGCCGCGGCAAGCTGGCGCTGAACATACGCCTGGCGCGCAACGATCTGGTCTATATGCCGGATGCAGGAGATCAGCTTGTCTATGTACTGGGCGAAGTACAGCGACCCGGCGCTTTTCGTCTGACACCCGATATGACGTTTTTCGACGCTTTTACGCAGGCAGGCGGGCTTTCGGAAGATGCAGCCGCCGACAGGATCGAGCTGATCAGCACCGTCACCGGCGCCCAGAAGGAAATGAAGCTGAAGGATCTGCTGGCGAGCCCGAAGTCCCTGAACTTCTCGCTGGAAGAAGGCGACATTATCTACGCGCCCAAACGATCGATGGCAAAGTTCGGGTATGTGCTGCAGAAGGCCGGCGCGATCTCATCTTTCGCGCTCCTGGGAACGGCGTTGAGCAAATAACATATGCCAGGTCAGGTAAGCGCAGATCTCCCCGTGGCCGCAGCCCAGCCGCCTGCCCGTCCAGGCGCCGGAATCAATGTTTCACGGAGCCTGCGGCGGCACAGGTTCCTCGCGGTGGCGATCATGCTTTTGGTGATGATTGCTGGCCTGCCCTTCGCGTGGGTCAAGGGCACAGCCAAATATTCCGCGACCGCCGTAATCTATGTTTCTCCCCGGTTCGTGGCGAATCTACAGGATGGTAAGGAAATCGATCTCCAGTCCGACTCGCAGTATCACGAATACATCAACCAGAGCGCCCGCACCATCAATCGCTTTGACATCGTGCTGGAGGCGCTGCGCAAGATGGGTGCGGCCGGGTCCGTTTGGGTGGAGCCCGGCGAAAAACTGGAGCACGCGGCCGAACGGCTGCAGAGGGCTCTGGATATAAAACCGATCCCGGATACCTATCAGATCGCGGTGACGCTGGAGAGCAAGAAAGCGGATAGTCTCGCCGACGTCGTGAACAACGTTGTCGCCGTCTATCTGACCACAGCTAAGTTCGAGGGATTTTTTGACAGCGACCAGCGCGTCAGGAACCTCACGGAGGACCGCACGAGGCTTGAGCAGGATGTTGCCTCAAAGCAGACGCGCCGACTGGCAATCGCGCAGGAACTTGGCGTCAGCAGCTTCAGCGACAACTTCGTAAATCCCTACGACCGTCTTCTGGTGGAAGCCAAGGAGGCACTATCCACCGCAGACCGTCAAAAGATCGAGGCTGATGCGGCGCTTGCCGCCTTTGACGACAAACAGCGGCCCGGGGGAGCCAAAGCCCTTCGCGCCATTGCATCCGAAGGAGCGACAAAGGACACCGCGCTCACCACGCTCAACGAAAAGCTAAACATACGCCGGACTCAGCTGATGGCCGCCATGAGCGGGCTTTCCCCCGACCATCCCGGCCGCCGCGCGGGAGAGCGAGAGATGGCTGAGATCGAAAGAGAGCGAGAGAGCACATACGAAAAGCTGGTGGACTCGTATTCCGCCATCCTTCTGGCGCAGAAGAGCGCGGACGATTACAAGGCCAACAGGGTAGAACAGAAGCTCAGCGGCGAGGTGGAAAAACAATCCTCTCAGGCTTCGTGGTTCTCGCGCAACTACCAGGAAGGCATACAACTCGGAGGGGAAGTCGACTCTCTCCGCAAGCGGATCGACAGCATTCAGCAGCGCATCGATTTCCTTTCGCTGGAGAAAAGCGCACCGGGTTTTGTACGCATCTTTTCAAGCGCCCGCGCGCCTGACATGCCCAGCAGCGGCGGACGCAAAAAGCTGTTTGGCATGGTGGTGGCGGCGGCTCTGATACTGGGTTTGCTCGTCCCGATAGGCGCCGACGCGCTGGATCCGCGGCTCCAGTCTCCGTCGGATGTGGAAAAGGTTCTTGGCTTCCCCCCGATCGCATGGATCATGGAAAAAAGCGAAGCGGGGCCCGAATTTGCGCAGGAGCAGGCATTGCGTCTGGCTAACCGTCTTGCGCAGGAAAGCCAAACCACCAAGAGCCGAATCTTCGCGTTCACTTCAGTCAAGGCGCGGGGAGGCACTTCCACGCTGGTTCTGCAGGCAGCTTCGGCTTTGGCGCGGTTGGGAGTACCTGCGCTCGCCGTGGAAGCCAACGCCTACCGGGCAGACCCGCGGTATCGCGACCCCCATTCGCGCGGACTGACCGTGGTGCTCCGCGGAAGTCATGAATTCGGGAGTGCTGTCGTCCCGGGCAACGACGAGATGCCGGACTACGTGCCTCTCGGCGACATCGCAAACGAAAAAAATCTGCCGGATATCCAAAATCTGACGCGGATTTTGCGCGAGTCCGCGGAGCAGTACTCAGTTATTTTGGTAGACCTTCCGCCGATACTTGCGTCCGTCGACGCCGAGTTCATCGCGCGCGGAGCGGATGTGCTGGTGTTGGTGATCGAAGCCGACGAGGTCAACAAAGCGGAACTGGTTCGCGCGGCATCCAGCCTGGAACGGCTCGGTGTTAATGCGGTATGCGCCTTACTCAACCGCGTCCATGTCGATACAAAAGACGGGCTGGCCGAAGCGGCACTCAGGGAGTTCCGGATGGGATCGGGTTCTTCACGCCCCGGTCGGTTCCGCCGGTGGCTTTGGAAATGAAGATCCCGCTTATTTACGCACTACACAGTGGGAATCTTTATGGGACTGAGCGGATGGCACTCTATACAGCCGGGGGCCTCACCGCTGACTTCGATCCTGTGATTATGGCCCCTCCGGGACCTGCACTGGAAGAGGCCCGAGCGACGGGGTATGAGGCGGTGCCTTTTGAAAGCGTTGTGCAGTTCTCCGGCGCATTGCGCAAACAGCTGGCGAAGAGCGGCAAACGTGTTGCCTTTCTGGCAACCGGCGTTATGCATTCCGCGGTGTGTCTGGCGTGGAATAAGCTGTACCGGCGCCGCATTGCTCACCTGCAGCTCGTCCACGGTGGCGCGGCGGAAGCGCTCAGCTATGGGCGTAAAGGCAAGCTGAACGGGCAACCGGTTCAGTTCGTGGCAGTCTCCGCGTACGTGAGGGAGCGTCTGATTGCCAATGGCGTGAACCAGGCGCAGATTCGGGTCATCGAAAACTTTCTGCCGGATGCACTCGCACGGAATTGCCCTCAGCGGGTTCAGTTTGGCGGAGAGGGTTTGAGACGGCTGATCGTGATATCCCGCCTCGATCCGGAGAAGCGCGTCGACGTTCTTCTGGAGGCCCTCGAAGCCGCGCCGGACGCTGGACACTTCGAAGTGCACGTCTACGGCACAGGCTGGAACGCAGATGATTTGAAAGCGCGCGCGGCGAGATCGAACCTGAATGTCGCGTTTGAAGGTTTCAGCACGACTGTGCGGGAAGCGCTGGCGGGTTCGGATCTTCTGGTGCATCTTTGCCCGGTAGAACCCTTTGGACTGGCAATCATTGAGGCGATGGCCGCGGGGGTGCCTGCATTGGTTCCGGATGCGGGAGGTGCGGGATCGCTGGTTGAGAATGGCGTATCGGGGTTCCGCTTTGAAGCGAATAACCCGGCCGCAGTGATGTCGAAAATCCGTGAAGTGGCCGACCTCTCACCGGAGCGCCTGAACAGTGTGACTGCGGAAGGCCGCCGGCTGCTGGGCACGAGATTTTCGCAGTCTGCAAGGATTGCCGATTATCGGAATTTGCTGATGGAGTCGCTTGCGTGAACAGTCCTGGTTTGTCCGTGGTCGTGATCGGGAGAAACGAGGGCGCGCGTCTGGAGCGCTGCCTCAGGTCCATCGGCGCTATGGAGAAGCCGTGCGAAGTCGAGGTTATCTACGTGGATTCCGCTTCCATGGATGGCAGTCCCGAACGCGCGGCCGGTCTGGGCGCTCGGACCATTGAGTTGCCGCCGGGAGGCACCACGGCCGCGCTCGGGCGCAACGCGGGATGGCGTGCCGCGACCGCGCCGTTCATATTATTCCTCGACGGCGATACTATTCTCCATCCGCGGTTCGTCGTCGAGTCACTGCGCGATTTCACTGCTGACACGGCAATCGTCTGGGGGCACCGACGGGAGATTCATCCGGAAGTATCGGCATTCAACCGGGTTCTCGATCTTGACTGGGTCTATCCCCCCGGCATCACCGAATTTTGCGGTGGCGATGCACTGATGCGGCGTGACGCGCTGGCAGAAGTAAACGGCTTCGATGAAAGCCTGATTGCTGGTGAAGAACCGGAGATGTGCCGTCGGATGCGCGCCAAAGGCTGGACGATTCTGCATGTGGACCGGCCAATGACGGGTCACGACTTGGCGATGACGGCTTGGACGCAATACTGGAAACGCGCCACGCGGGCCGGTTATGCCTATGCACAGGTGTCTGAACGATTTCGCAATTCCGGTCTGCCGTTCTGGGAAGAGGACGCGCGGCGCAACCGAATCCGCGCGTTGGCGCTGAGCGCCGTTTTCGCGTGCGGGATTGCGCTCTCGGCAGCCACCTTCAGCATCTGGCCGTTTGCTCTGGCAGTCTTGCTGTTCGCAGCGCTCGCGTTTCGCACAGCCAGCCGAATACGCTGGAAATCACCCTCATTCGTTACCCGCATCCTGTACGGTTTGCATTCCCATCTGCAGCAGATTCCTATATTTCTGGGCCAGTTGCAATACGCAAGGGATCGACGCGCCGGACGCACGCGGGGACTGATCGAGTACAAGGAAACACCACAATGAGCGCGAAGAAGGTGGTCGCCGCTTTGTTATCGCCCGCGTGCAGCCTGGTCAAAACCGCGGAAGGGCTGCGTCGGGCGTGGGCATTCTCCCGCCTTGCCGGAAGTATTCCCGGCGCTCTCCATACATCTGTGGTCATCCTCGGAACGCCGGAAATTCACGGTACCGGGCGAATCAGCCTCGGCCGGAATCTCTATCTCTACCGCGAGCTCTATCTGGAAACGCAGGGCGCCGGCGAAATCAGTATCGGCGACAATGTTGTGATTTCGCGCGGAACGCACATCGTCTCTTTCGCGCGGGTCACCATCGGTGCGGGTTCAATGGTGGGAGAGTACACAAGTATCCGGGACGCAAACCACAGATTCCAGGGTGAAGCATCGCTTCGGGAGTCCGGACATGACGGGGCACCGATCACCATTGGCCGCAACGTCTGGATCGGACGCGGCGTTGCCATTCTCGCCGGCGTCACCATCGGAGACGACGCCGTGGTGGGAGCAAACGCGGTGGTCACACGCAATGTTCCGGAAGGGGCGGTGGTGGCGGGCGTGCCGGCGCGGCCGCTGCCACGCGCGGTCGGCACATGACCGGGCAACCGGCGGTGCGGCCCCGCCTATTGCTCTCGGCATATCAATGCGGCCCGGGGATGGGATCGGTGTCGCAAATCGGCTGGGAATGGTATTCGCGAATGGCCCGGCGTGTACCGCTGACACTCGTGACGCATTCGCGCAATCGCCAGGCCCTTACGGCGGCAGGCGCCCCTGTTTGTGGCTCCGAAATCATTTACGTAAATACCGAGTGGTTTGCCGGACCGCTCTATCGTTTCGCCTCCCGCCTGTTTCCGAAAAGCCAGCACGCCGTCTTTCTGGTGTCGTCGGCAGATTTCTTTGTTTATGACAGTGCTGCGTTGAAGCATCTGCGCAAGCGACGGAAGGATTGGGACATCGTCCATGCAGTTACACCGGTGTCTCCGGTGGCGGCCACCCGACTGCACCGTCTGGGACTTCCCCTGATCCTCGGCCCCTGGAATGGTGGCATGCAGTCTCCGCAAACATTCCCGGAAATTATGACGGAAGATTCGGCGTGGATGTACCGAATCCGCGGCTTTGGCAAAATGCTCGACTCGATGTTCGGGACCACAAAGAACGCCTCTCTCGTGCTTACTGCGACAGAATTCACGACCGCGAGTCTGCCTGCACACACACGTACCCGGCGCATGGGGGAGAACGGCGTGGATCTGTCCATTTTCCAGCCTGTGGAATGGCGCGCTCCCGAGCCCGCAGGCCCACTTCGTATCGTCTTCGTGGGGCGTCTGATTCCCGTCAAGGGGATCCCGATGCTCCTCGATGCGCTGGTTCGCATTAAAGGCGAGTTCGCCGTCTCGCTGACAATCATCGGCGACGGGCCCCTTCGCGATGATCTCGAAAAGCAGGTGAGGGAGAAAGGGCTGGGCGATCGGGTGCATCTCGCGGGCGCTAAGTCACTCAGCGAAATTGCGGAATATCTGCGCGAAGCTCATGTCTTTTGCCTTCCCAGCGTCCGCGAGTCGGGCGGCGCCGCCCTTATGGAAAGTCTTGCAGCAGGAATCCCCGCACTTGGAGTGAACTACGGAGGGCCGGCCGAAATCATCGACGACTCCGTGGGTCGCCTGCTTTCCGCCGAGGGTCCCGAACAGCTGATTGGCGACATAGTGGCCGCATTTCGAGACATCATGACGAATCCGGTTCGATGGAAACAAAGAGGAGAAGCCGGCCGCCGGAGGGCCGAGCAGCAGTACGGATGGGAGGCGAGAATAGACGCCGCTATGGCCATCTATGGCGAGATGCTGGCAGGACAGGAAACTCATGCCTGAAGAACCACTCGCCGCGACAGTAGTTCAGGAAGATCACGCCACCACCGTCCGCGATTCGCTGTCGAGCAATGTTGTTGCTACTACTGCCGCACGCATTGGTTACCTGCTGACGCGGTTCTTTATTCCGCCGTTTGTTCTGGCGCATGTGACGCTCGAAGCCTATGGATTGTGGTCGACCGCGTTCATCCTCGTGTCTTACATTGGCATTTCGACGATGGGTTTATCCGCTGTTTACGTCAAGTACGTTGCGGAATTTGCTTCCCGGCGCGATTACCGCAAGGCGAACCAACTGCTTTCGACAGGACTTTGCTTCAGCATTCCCGGATGCCTCGCAGTTTTCGGTTTTCTCTACTGGTTCTGGCCGGTTGTTGTGAACTGGCTGCACGTCGCGCCCAATCTGCGGGGAGATGCCCGCGAAGTGGTGTTGCTGGTGGCCGCGATATTCCTCGCCTCGATCAGCCTCTCCGCTTTCCATGACGCACTGGTGGGCGCGCAGCGATCCGCGCTCGTCCAGGTAATCTGGGTCATCAGCTATGTGATCGAGACCGGACTGATCTTCAGCCTGGTCGGCGCCGGAAGGGGTATTCGCGGCCTTGCGGAGGCCTTCGTCGTTCGGACAATTATCGATATTAGTCTCTCGTTGATCTTCTGCATTCGTACACTTCCCTGGCTGCGTATTTCACCAG
>JAUZEU010000548.1 GCA_030838885.1 Bryobacterales bacterium
GGGCCACCGCGTACGCAGGAACCGAATGTGGAATGGCGCGATCCGCTACCCGACGGCTTACCTCTGCGATCAGTGTTACCGTCGTTCATGTCGGGACCAGTTGCCGGTTCAAAGTTGAAAGACCGGCCAAATGGCGTGTTGCATCACGCTCCGTTTGGCCGGTTGTTAATCCAGTTCTGACGCCGTGAATTGGCCGCGGCTTTACCGGACCGCGGTGCTATTTTTCGTTATCGGATCTGTCGTCATCGTCGGACTTCTCGCCGTCGCCATGGACGCGCCGGAAAAACTTTGCGACCAACTGATCGGCTACGCTGTGCCCGAGCAGGAAGCCCTGGATGAGCGAATGATGATAGTGGAAGCCGGCGTAGATCCGGGCCACAAATACTTCGTTTTCAAGGGCGGTGGTGCTGTTGTATTTGCGTACCGGCTGATTCAGATTCGCTATATCGCTCGCGGCGGAAAAGGCAAAATTCCGCGTCCGGAAAAAGCCATTCAGTACGTGAGCCACTGAGCCGGTGACGCACCCGTGCGCCGCCGGATACTCCGGATGATTGGGTGTCGCGCCCAGCGGCGTCCACGCTGGATCGGCAATTGTAGCGGCATTTCCGTCGATATCTCCGTTACGAATGGCCGTCACCGGGCGCCAGAAGCTGAAGTGGTATTTGGCATTCATGCAACCTATGAACGCGTCGGCGAAGCCAGGCCACACCATCGCAAACAGGCGCGCTGACTCAGACAGATCAAGTTTCCGTGCCACCGCCAGGTCGCGGAGTGCCCGCGCATACTGCTTGCTCGTCTGGTCTGTCCAGAAGCGACCTATATCGGTCTGCTCGGCGCTTCTGACCGTGCTGTTCACCGCACCCAGTGCCTGCACCTGATTGAAGTCGTCTGCCCACTGCTGGCTCCAGAGCGGCGGCGGTCCTTCCGCCGGCAGAAATTGTGATGTGCTCTTCATGGTGAACGGCGCCATTTGACTCACCCACGGTGTCTGCGGCAGTGCGAATGCCGGAGGAGTTGGGATCCAGACTCCGGCCACGGGTGCGGCAGGATAAGCGTAAGGCACCGCGGCGCCTCTTCCGTCCCCCGAACGCATCGAGATGAGTTGCAGGGCGGCTGCGTTTCCCACCAGCACGCCTCGATCCCTGGGCGGGCCAGCCGGGATGGCCGACAGCGCTTGTGAGTACTTCTCGGCTAAAGTTGTGGACTGATCGGGGAAGTAATTCTTAAGTGTGTAATAGGCGGCGGCAATAGCGGCGGCTTCCGGCTTAGAGCCTTCCGGAGCCGGAACCGGTGGGCCGCCGTAAGTCTCGTACCGGTGCCTGATTGCGTTCACCGCGTTGTACATCGCAAGATGTACGTACGCGAGGTAGATACCCGTCCCGCCGGATGTGTTAGACCCCGGTGAGATAAGAAGATTTCCATTTAACGCCGTTGTGACGCCGATTTCGTTCCATTCGGTGATCGCGTTTTGGCCCGCCGATATCCCCACTGTTCCGAGCAGCAGCGCAATCCCGGAAAGAGACTGAACTACGACTTGCGTCGCAGCCGCAGTCAATGAGCGTTTCGTTGTATGTCTGATGATGTTCACTTTGTTCTCCTGTTAGGTACTTGTGGTTTTTTGTTGGTTAAGTAGTTACGGAAGTTTTTTATTGCCAAAAGATTGCGAATGCAGCCAAGGCAGACGAGGGATCCGTCCGGCCCGTCACATACCGCAAGAAGCCCTGTCCGGACCGCGAGTTCCAGTCGGTCCGGCAACACCAACGCCGCGCGGGCAGCTTCCCTGAACGGCATCAGGTCCTCAGCGGTTCTGCATCGCGGACAGATTGATCCGGCGATCCCCTGGACCCGCAGCCGCGTCCAGGTCTCGCGGGTGATTTCGATGCGGCGCATCATGCCATTCCTACCGGATCGTAAGCGGCGCCGCTACGGATGGTACCCACGCGCTGCTCACGATCACTTTGCCCAAGCCAGCGGTGAGGCCGGAGGGTACCCGGAAATTGATCTGATAGGTATCGGTGGTGCCGGGATAACCGCCTGCGTACATCACTTCCGCGGGAAGTCCGTTGATCGTCACTTCGACTGGAACGCTGGCGGTCTGGAGCGGACTGCTTCCGAAGGGCTGGCCGGGATCCGGTGGCGGCCGAACCGGACCCAAGCCAGTTGCGTACAGCGTCAGAACATCTCCGGCCGCCGCGGCATTCGATGAGCTGATCAATTTGCCGTCGCTGGCCTTTGCAATGGCCGGGACGCCGTTCAGCGTCACGATCGCCGGTCGCTCGGCAGGGATGAGGCGGAATTGAATCCGCACCGGTCCGCCGCCACCGAGGCTGCGTCGATTTGCCGGATCTTCGGTTGCGGAAGCATTACGAAGAGTCACCGTGGCTTCAGGTAGACGGACCAGGTTAGTGGTCTCTCCGCGAACCCCGAACCACGCCCCGGTGCCACCGGTGACCGCGTAGGCCCCGGTAGGAAACGATGCAGGCGCTCCGGGCGGTAGAGGCCCGCCAGACATGCCGGTACTGTACAAGGTTCCGACACTGCTGCCGTCAGGCTGAAGAACCTCGAAGATCTGTTCGTAGAAACCACTGCGGCTGATGTCGGCGATATTTTGTCCGGCAACTGGCGTAGGACTATTGCTGAATTGGAAGCTCCGGGCGAGCCAGAACCCTTTGGCGGGCTTTCCGTTCACTGCAACGATGTCGCCCACGATCATCGCCGTCTGGAAAGGCCGCCCAGTGACCACAGGGATAACGGGGCCGGCCAGTGTTCCATATTTCGAGACCTCAGGGGTATCCACAACGTAGCTCACCAGATTCGTGGCGTCTAACTGAAGAAGTACGGGATCATCGGCTCGGGAAATCGCGGCCGTGGAAATGAGGGTGGCCGCTGTCAGGACGAAACGGGAAATTTTCACTTTCGATCTCCTAAAGTGCAACCCGCTATCTGCGAGTGCGTAGAAGGAGAGTGGCAGAAAGCGCCGAAATAATCATTGCGCGATCGAGGAAAAATCTCTTCCGAAAATCTTCCGTGAACAAATTCAGTAACTTACAGACAGGAGGGATGTAGCTACTCAAGGCCGGCGGTTGCGGCGATTCGCTGGAAACGGGGATCAGAGCGGAAGGCTGCGAACGGCGGCTCCACTTTCATGTAGATGGCCCAGCCGTCACGTTCCTCGACAGCGCGCTCGAGCCACTCCAATGCGCGCTCCCGGTCACCAAGGTGTGCGTAAATCCAGGCAATCTCAGTGGGCCGCACCGGATGGGCACGCCGTCTCGCCAGAATTGATTCCTTAGATACCCGCCAGAATCCAGGCGCCCCGCTCTCTCGCAAGCCGGCCTCAAGTTCCTCAGCCGAAGGATTAATCCATCCCATGTGGCGCCGGACTCCAATCGCAGCCAGCAGTTCCCCGCTCTCTTCGTAAGAGCGCATCTGGTACCAGTTGGTTGGACCGTGCAGCGGATCCAGCTGTAGCGTCGCTGCGGCAGCATCGATTGCTTCAGCGAAACGCCCTTCCTCATACTTTGTGAAGGCCAAATGTGCGCCGATTGAGAAGTTCAGCGGATCGCACTCCACGCCGCGACTAGCCTCGGTGTCCGCTTCCCGGAACCGACCCAGGCTGATCCAGTAATGAGACATCCAATGGTGGCTCTCTCCGTCGTTTGGGTCCAATGAAATCGCGGTCTCGAGTTCACGTTTGGCGGCGACCCGGTCGCGAATAAATTCCAGATTGAGATAGCCCAGAGACACGTGTGCCAGCGCAAGGCGCGGATTCAGATGGAGAGCGCGTTGCGCAGCCTGCACCGCCATTGGAAACACGTCCCGCGGAAAGCGCTGATATCCATGGCCAATCTCTAAATAGCAAAATGCCTGTGCGGCCCAGGCCTGCGCGTAAGAGGGATCGAGTTGTGCAGCCTTCTGAAACAGCGCTAGTGCATCGACCAGCGAACTATCAAAGAACTTCTGCCGCAGGAAGTTTCCTTTGAGGTAAAGATTGTGAGCTTCGACATTTCTCGTGCCAGTAGGCGGTGCCATATCTACGGAGCGACGGTTGTTCGGAAAAAGTGCCCTAACCACGCTGTCAGCCACTTCATTCTCAGTCTCAAATACATCCTGTGCCGTGCGGTCGTAACTATGGGACCAGAGGGTTTTCCCATCGCGCACGCGCGTCAGCGCCAGGCGGATTCGCAGCCGGCCGCCGTCGCTCTGAACGCTTCCGTCCAGCACTGCCTCTACCCCCAACCGATGTCCGATCGAAGCCAAATCGCCGGATTTCCCTTTGAACTGAAATGCGGTCGTTCGTGGGATGACTCTGAGCTCCTTTATCGAGGAGAATGCCGCGATCAGTTCTTCTGCCAGGCCATCGCTCAGGTATTCGTTCCCGGCGTGCTGTCCGGGATTGGCAAACGGAAGCACAAGGAGCGACCGCAGTTCCGGACCCGCCAGGCTGCGGGCCCAAATCGCCCACGCTACACCGCCAGCCAGCACAAGTGCGAGACATGCCAGCACCAGAACTGGTCGGCGCGCGGGACGAACGGGGGGAGGCGCGTCATCTGTTTCTTCAATGACGACGTGCTCGCGCGTGCCCTCCTCAATGGAGACTTCGGCCACTTTGCCCCCGGACGTATGTTCCACGGGTCCGATGAACCGGTAGCCTCGTTTCGGCACAGTTTCGATTAATTCGGCGCTTTCCCCGTTTTCTTCGAGCGTCTTCCGCAGGAAAAAAATATGCTTGGAGAGATTCCCGTCTTCGACGAACGTGTCTGGCCATACCAGCCGAATCAGCTCTTCTTTGCCGAGCAACTGGCGTTCATGCTGCAGCAGGACGAGGAGAAGGTCGGCTGCCTTTGGGGTCAATGGAATACGTTCGTCTGCGCGATACAGCAGCCGTGTCCGGGCGTCGAACTGAAACTGCCCAAATCGGTAGAGCATTTCCGCCATACCTGGTGGAAGTATTGTATGCCCGGCATGACATCAAGCTGAATTGCCCGAACAAGGTTTGGGAAGCAATCAGTGCACAGGCGTATCGGACAGTCCACTCACTCGCCACATTCCTGCCGATAGCGAATCCAGCGGGTTTTCGCGGCAGCGAGGAATCGTTGAAATTCCGGATGGGTTCGAATGCGGGCAAAGAGGGGATTCCGGTCGAATTGACCGGGTGCGCGGTGAACCGATAACAAAGGGAATTTCGCGTTCGGCCTCGGCAAAATGGCCTTCGGTTGCCGCGAGAAGTGCATAGTCGGCGTGCGTAACAGGGGATGGCCTCCTGTCGTATGCGCCTCGAATCAACGCAGCGGTGTCACGTCCCGGTTCCACCAGCAGAAGAGCGGCATTCCGGCCTGGACGGTTGCACAAGCGCCTGTACTCAAGGGTGCTTTCGTGAAAAAGTCCGAGTACCTCCAGCGCATCAACCGCGTTGTGTGCAGCCCAGGTGCCGGTCGGATCAAATTCGAGCGCTCGGGCCAGGGCTTGGCGCGACAGTCTCTCAAGCCCGAGATGAGCGTACAGCGGAGCAAGTTCCGCCAGGCCCACCGTCCCATCCAGACGATTAGCGTCTCGAAGTTCGCGAACTGCCTCAAGCGCCTGGAAGCCCCCGGCCAGGCTCCAGAGCATTTCGGAGCGAACTGCATGGCTTCGTTCAAACGGCCCTCACGGAAAGCAGATGAGCGAGAAGATCGCATTTCGGACTTGTGAACATAGCAGGCCCCACTGCGGCTAAGTCTATCGCCAACTTCCCATTTCTCATTTGCGCTCAATCATCTGCGGCGTTTGCTCTCCAATTCTTCCGGAATAGATGATGAATTTGAAAGGGTCCGTATTCTGGTACTTCTCCATGAGCTTGAGGTAGACGAGCCGTCGGGCGTGAGCTACGGATTCGCTCCCTTGAAGTCTGTTTCCGGACGATTCAAGGAGGGAAGCTGCGAGTTCGTATTTGCCGTCGGCGGCTAAGCGTTCCACGGTCTTCACCACATTCCTTTCCGACACACCGAGATAGTCGACCAAAAGCTCTGCGCGGTCGGCACTAGTGAGATGATCGAGGCCTTGCAGGTCCGGTTGCCAATAGCCGACGTTCTGGTCGTAAACCCGATCAATGACGTGCTCGCGCAGGATAAGGTATGGCTGATACACCTCCGGCAAGCCGCTGAGAAGGCCGGGGGGAATCAGGTTTGCCTGGTGGATCACTCCGCGCTCATCGCCCCGGCGCGTTGCACTCACGACTTGCTCGCGCAGCCACAGCAGGTCAGTCTTGAGCTGCGCCAACATGGAGGAAGAGGCGAAATTCCGGGTGAGCGGCTCGTGGCCGTATAACAGGTGCGGGGGATGCTTTTCAACGACGATATCAATGGCATCCAGCAGGCCCTGCAGATCCCCCTCCTGTACAAAAGGTGCCCCGAGATACGGCATGATAAAGTCGCCCGCGAACAGAACGCCCTGATCCGGCAAGTGGATGAACATCGCATCGTGAGTTTCTCCTCCTTGTACAGGAATCAGCTCGATTCGGGTTCCCCCGATCTTCAGCTCAGTGCGACGGTCGATTGCGACGTCCGGCTTGAAGCTGCGTACGTTCTTGAGGTTGAAGTGTTCACCGAAGAATTGTTTGTCGAAAATCCCCGGCGC
Organism: Bryobacterales bacterium; assembly: GCA_030838885.1. GTDB lineage: Bacteria > Acidobacteriota > Terriglobia > Bryobacterales > Bryobacteraceae > BOG-234. The sequence continues at coordinate 6,616 of JAUZEU010000548.1, forward strand.
ATCCACTTCGCGAGCAATCTCTTCCTGATAATTGCTCCTGGCATAGAAACGCAGGTGCGGATTCAAAGCGCGGAAATAGGAGTGGCCGCCAACGTGGTCCCAGTGAGCGTGGGTGATGAAGATGGTCGTCAGTTCCGGCAGGCCAGGGGCAAAGGCACGCAGCGCCTCGTAGGCGGTCTTAGCGGAATCCGGCCGCGTGCCGGCGTCGATGCCGAACAGCTCTCGCCCGTCGTCGGAGACCACGAAGTAGTATTCCGTGAACTCGAAACCCGAGAGCGCGTACACGCGTCCGGGCACGATCTCAGCAATGCGTCGTGGGTAAAAAGCGTGTCCCAAAGCAACCTCCTCCGAGAAGGGAGTGATCAATGTGATCGGCCTGTCAAAGTCCTTGTAGCCGCTCCGCCGCAAATAGTCTTGCGCTTTGCGCTGTTCTCCGTGTGCGAGGGCCAGCTTTCCCCGGTGGTAGTAGACTTCCCGCAGCCAGCCCGCATGGGGCGCTTTGCCGGCGTTCTCTGCACACCATGCCAACTCAGCTTCGGCTGCACTCCTCTGACTGAAAAAGCCGTGAAGCTCCGAATGTACGATACCGGCGACCCAGTTCTCCACGAAAATCTTCCCTTCGGAGGCTTGCCTGGCCCGTTCTAAGATCGCAAGCGTATCCTTTACGTAACCGACCCGATGCAGCAACGAGACTGACGATGCGTGCTGGGCTCGCAATAACCCGATGGCGCTCAGATACAAAGACTTTTGCGCGTTCGTCAGGCGAGGTCCGAATTCCTTCAGCCGCGCTGAGAAGAACTCCGCACCCTCCCCCTGAAGATTCGCGTTCGAGTACTGCCCCATCAGCAGAAACAGCAATTCTGGATTTCGTGGTGGGGCCACACTGTTTACGGCTCGCAAGTATTCGAGCTCCGGCCGATGAGGGCTAGCCCCAATTTGATTCCCGAAACCAGCGCCAGTGGGTGTTCCTCCCGGTTTGGCCAGCAAAATACCGAACACGAGCAGCACAGCCGACGAAAAGAGGACGATTCGCATAAGGTTCCTTTCCGGGGGGCTTCAATTCCCCGGTCACGCTAGATAGATGCATATACATCTATCGCAGATGCCGGAATTCACACTTTAATTGCCGCTGCTGTCATTCGGGATACAATCTCTTTCATCCCCTTCCAGCCCGCACCTCCCAACTGTTTCCGGAGTCTCTGTTCGGCGAGCTCCCAAAATGGTTGAGCTTCCGCCATCCGTCTCTTGCCTGCCTCCGT
>JAUZEU010000570.1 GCA_030838885.1 Bryobacterales bacterium
AAGCTTTCGGATGTCTCGAAAGCCGGCATCAACATCACTCGTTTCAAGACGCTTTACGATTCGCGAAACGGCGGCCCCCTTTTCCTGGCTTCCGCGGCGGACGCTCCGCAGGTTCCTACTGAAGCCCAGCGCGATATTGATTCTTTCCAGGCAGCCATCAAAGACAGCAAACTCCTGCCCGCCGACCCGGGCAGCGCATTCCTGATGCTCGATAAACTGCGGGCGGAACTGAAGCCGGACATGATGCTGCTGCAGGAAAACTACCTTCGGGTAGCCCTTGAGAACCAGGCGCAGCAGGTGCTTCTGCGGTATCTGGCGGGTGATCAGAGCCCGCAGACGAAAAGGGAATTCGAGGCAGGTTCGCAGTACATGGAAGCAGCCATGAAGCTCACGCCGGAGTCGCAGTATCTGCTGGGTCGTAATTCATTTTTCGCCGGTCGCGCGCTACTGTTTGAAAAACAGTTCGGGCAGGCAGCCGAACTGCTCGAACGGGCAGTTCGAATCGATCCGGGCGAGGCCTACGGGTACAACGCCCTGGGCATTGCGTACCTGGAGCAGGCGCAGTTCTCAAAAGCGATCCCCGCCTTCCGGGACGCCGCGCATCGTGCTCCCAACTGGTCCTATCCGCTCCACAATCTGGCGGTGGCATATGTCGAGGCGGGCGATTCTGAAGGCGCCATTCGCGCATATCAGCAGGCGATGAAGCTGACCCCGCAATATAGCTACCTGCCCTACAATCTCGGTCTGATTTATCAGCGGACGAACCGGAAGCGGGAAGCCGAACAGGCCTATCGGAAAGCGGCGGAAGTGGCGCCTGATTCCGCCGAGCCCTGGAACGCCCTGGGTTCGCTGAAAGCGTCGGAAGGCAGGAATGTCGAGGCGGAAAAATTTTATCGGTCCGCGCTCGCAAAGAACCCGAATCTACTGCCCGCGCGCCACAACCTGGCGTTGCTGCTGGCGTCCATGAAAGATCGCGAAGCGGAAGCCATTGACCTCTGGAAGCAGAATCTGGCTGCCAAATCGGACTTCCTGCCTTCCCGGCTCGGGCTCGCCGAACTTCTTGCGAAGCGCGGCGACAGCAACGGCGCGATTGAGCAGTACAGGCAGGTAGTAGCCGAACGGCCCGAGTACGTGGCGGCGCGTCTGGCCCTGGCAGCCGAATTATCGAAGGGAAAGCAACCTGCTGCTGCTCTGGAGCAACTTCACTCAGGGGTGAAACTCGATGCTCAGAATGCAGTTCTGTGGGAGCAGCTGGGCGATGCGGAGCGCTCCGCTCACCATCCAAAGGAATCCCGCGAGGCGTATGAGGCCGCCCTCAGGCTCGGCGAGGGAAAAGCCGATCGTAAGCGCATCCAGACTAAGATGGCTTTTTAGATGACAGACGCCCGCGTCCGGCTCAGATTCTGGGGAGTCAGAGGTTCCACACCCACTCCCCAAGTGGAAAATCTCACCTTCGGCGGCAACACTTCCTGCGTTGAGATTCGCACTGCCGCTAATGACTGCCTTATTTTCGACGCGGGTAGCGGCATTCGCAATCTGGGCCAGAGCCTGATGAAGGAGGCGGCTGGCCAGCCCATTAACGTCAAGCTGTTCCTGACGCATTTCCACTGGGATCACATTCAGGGAATTCCGTTTTTCGCGCCCATTTACGGCCCGAAGAACCACGTGGAGTTCTACACGGGGCTCGAAGGGCGCCCGTTGCAGGAAACGCTGGAGGGTCAGATGGCAAAGCCCTACTTTCCTGTCGACTTCGATCAGGTGGCTGCGAAGCGCGAATTCATCAACATCGAAAACGGTGGCACCATTGACGCTAACGGGGTCAGGATTATTCCATTCCCTTTGAATCATCCTCAGCATGCGGCCGGCTATCGTATTGAAGCCCATGGCGCTGTGATCGTCTACGCGACCGACTACGAACAGGGCCACCCGGAACTCGACAAGACACTCCGGGACTATTCTGCCGACGCCGATATTCTGATCTGCGACGCCCAGTACACACCTTCGGAATACGAAAGCCATCGCGGCTGGGGCCACAGCACCTGGCAGAACGCCGTGCATGTCGCCCGCGACTCAAAAGCCCGCCAGTTGTTTCTGTTCCACCACGACCCGACCCATGACGATCAGCAGATGATGCGCATCACCGAAGACGCCCGCATGCAGTTTGAGAACACCACCGCAGCCTGGGAAGGCTTCGCCGCAGTTCTCTAAAATTTCTTGTAGCTCCTGTCGATTTTCCCGGTTCTCATGCGTCGTATCGCTGAAAGGAGAATTCATATGAAATACGCAATGCTGATCTACACCGACCAGGCCGAGGAGGGGAAGCACTCGCCGGAAGAAATGAATGCCATCATGGGCGCTTACTACGGCTTCACCAATGAGGTGAAGGAAAAGAAACTGTATGTAGCCGGCGAGGCGCTGCATCCTACTACCAGCGCCACCACCGTGCGCGTGCGCGATGGAAAAGCGCTGACTACAGACGGTCCTTTCGCGGAGACCAAGGAACAGCTGGGCGGCTTTTACCTGCTGGATTGCAAAGATCTGGACGAGGCAATCGAGTATGCTGCCAAAATTCCTGGCGCATCACACGGTTCGGTCGAGATTCGGCCCATAGTCATATTCTCATGACCTTCCGCTGTGGATGAGGCATCCAGCATTGCGGCCCGAATCGACGCCGTATTCCGCCAGGAATCGGGTCGCATTATTGCTTCTCTGATTCGCTTTTCCGGCTCGTTCGATCTGGCGGAGGAAGCCCTGCAGGACGCCTGTGCAGCGGCGCTCGCGGGCTGGCCGGAATCGGGTATCCCGGAAAGCCCCGCTGCCTGGCTCACGACCGTTGCCCGCCGCAGGATGATCGACACCATTCGCCGTCAGCGACTCCATGCCGAAAAGGTAGTTGACCTGATTCCTGTGGCCGAAGTTTCTGAGGATCACGAAATGCCGGACGATCGCCTGCGTCTGATTTTCACCTGCTGCCATCCGGCGCTGAATTTGGAAGCGCAAGTGGCGCTGACGCTGCGGACCCTGGGCGGGCTGACTACCGCTGAGATCGCCCGTTCGTTCCTCATGGCGGAGCCGACTCTGGCGCAACGTATCGTCCGTGCCAAACGCAAGATCCAGGATGCCCGGATTCCCTACGAAGTGCCGCCGCTTGTACGCCTTCCGGAACGCCTGGCGTCGGTTCAGGCGGTCATCTATCTGATTTTCAACGAAGGCTATTCCGCGACTTCCGGCGAAGCCTTGATTCGCGGCGATTTGTGCGCGGAAGCTATCCGGCTGGGGCGGGTTCTCTGCGAACTCATGCCGAAGGAGCCGGAGAATCGCGGCCTGCTGGCTCTGATGCTGCTGCAGGATTCGCGGCGCGCATCCCGGACAGGCCCCGGTGGCGAACTGGTCACACTGGAAGATCAGGACCGGTCGTTGTGGAATCGGGATCAGATTCGGGAAGGTGTCGCGATGGCCCCGGCGGCGAACGGCAGGTACTCGCTGCAGGCACAGATCGCCGCGGTGCATGCGAAGGCCGCGCGGGCGGACGATACAGACTGGCGCGCCATCGCAAAGCTCTATGAGGAACTCTCGTGGCAGATACCTTCCGCTGTCGTCGCGCTCAATCACGCGGTCGCGGTTGCCATGGCTCTCGGTTGTGACACCGGCCTTGCTCTGATGGACCGCATCACCGAACTCGATGGCTATTACCTGTTCCATTCCGCAAAGGCAGACCTGCTTCGCAGACTGGGGCGAAACACTGAGTCCGCTGCCGCCTACGAACGCGCGATCGCACTCGCGACGAACCCCGTGGAGCGAGCCTATCTGGTGCGACGTCTCCAATCCGTAAAATGAAGCCCTAAAATAGGGCAATGAACCAATTCGACCGGCTCGATCACGTCGCCATTCCAGTGCAGGAGATCGCGTCCGCGGTGGCCTGGTACACCCAAACATTCCGTTGCAAGGTGAAGTACCAGGATGCAACGTGGGCGCTTCTTGCCTTCAACAATGTGGATGTGGCGCTGGTGATTCCCAGCCAGCACCCGGCGCACCTGGGCTTCATGAGTCCGGACGCGGAGAAGTTCGGGCAGCTGAAGACTCACAGGGATGGCACCCGGTCCTGCTACGTGAACGACCCTTCGGGGAATGCCGTTGAAATTTTGTTATCGTAATGAGCGCCATGAACGTTAGAATCACGCTGGCAGTTCTTGCCATCTGCGCAGCCGCAAACGCGGAAGATATCCTGCTGGTGCTCGCCAAGACCGATCAGACTCTTTCGATGGTCGATCCGGCCACAATGAAGGTCATCGCGCGGATGCCATCGGGCCCGGACCCTCATGAGGTAGTGGCCTCGGCTGATGGCAAATTCGCGTACATCTCGAACTACGGAGGGGGTGCTTACAACACCATTACGGTGATTGATCTGGTGGAACGGAAAGCCCTTTCAACTGTCGATCTGGGCGCCCTCCGAGGTCCCCACGGCCTGATGTTTGCGGGTGGCAAAGTCTGGTTCACGGCGGAAGCCGCCAAGGCGGTTGGCAGCTATGATCCCGCTACGAAGAAAGTCGACTGGATCCTGGGTACCGGCCAGAACAGAACTCATATGATCTATGTGTTTGACGATCTGAAGCGACTCGTGACCTCCAACATCAGTTCGGCGAGCATGACGGTGATTGAGAAGACCTCGGGCGCCCCGGGCCGTGGTCCGGGGCGCGGTCCGCGGGAGGATTGGGATGAAACTGTCATCCCGGTGGGCCGAGGCGCAGAGGGGTTCGACGTCTCGCCCAACGGCAAAGAACTCTGGGCGGCGAACGCCGGGGACGGAACCATTTCAATTCTGAGTATCGCCGGAAAGAAAGTGATCGAAACGCTTTCGGCAAACGTCTCGGGCGCCAACCGTCTGAAGTTCACGCCGGACGGGAAGCTCGTCTTTGTTTCCACCCTGAGCGGTCCCGATGTCACGATCTTCGACACGGCTACCCGCAAGGAAGTGAAGCGCGTGCCGACAGGGCGCGGAGCGGCGGGCATCCAGATGCAGCCCGATGGTTCGCGTGTATTTGTCGCTTGTACGCCTAACGATTACGTTGCCATCTTTGACCTGAAGACCTTACAGGTAACCGGGCATCTGGATGCCGGGAAACAGCCCGACGGGATGGCCTGGGCATCCAGACGCTGAACTTTATGCGGGCGAGTACCATATACCCCTCAGAGTCGCTCGTTGAAATCCGTTCGCAACTGCTCGACGATCTGAAAGCCGGCAAGCTCTCACGTGAACAGGCGTTCAGTAAGCTGCTCGAAAACGACCGGTACGATATCGTCCCACTTCTGGAACTCGCCGACCTTCGGCAGCAGTCGGGAGATCTCGAAGCCGCCGTGGGCTATCTGTGGAAGGCGATCGAGGCTCAGCCCTGCTATTGGACTTCTTATATCGAACTGGCCCGCATCCTGGATTCTCTCGGCAACGCTCCGCTTAGGAACGGGTTGGCGGAACTCGGCCTGCGTAAAATGCGACTGGATCCCGATGGCGTGGAGGCTTTCGGGAACGCTCCGTTCCCGGGCGAGGATACCGACTCGGAAGACGCGGAAGATCCGGATGAGTTGGACGGCGAGGAAGATCTGGAAGACGAGGAAGATCTGGAGGAGGTCGAAGATCTGGAAGTCGAGAGCCCTCTGGAACGGCTGGAGTCCACCATCGACTTGCTTCGGGACCGCCGCGACCTGGAGCCTCTGGATGTGACGGCGCGCCTGCGGCCAACACGCCTGATAGATCAGATTCACCAAACCGACGATCTGGATGAGGAGACTGTAGACGCCCTTGTCCGGGAAGGCGAGGCATTTGTGCCGTGGTTGACCGGAGTTCTGCGATCCTATGTGCTGAACCCTCTGTTTGAATACGAATCCAGGATGGCCGAAAATACCCTGGCCCTGCTGGGTGAGATCGGGTCGCCGGATGCTCTGCCGCCTCTGCTCGAGTTTTGTACTTCGCAGGACTACGATGTTGCGGGCGCCGCAGGCTGGGCTGTCGGCCGGATTCTGGAGCTTCAACCGGAACGCGCCATAGCTCTGCTCCATGAACTGGCTCCGGGGTTCGATGTTTACACGCGAATCGCGGTCGCCGATGTCTTGCTTGGAAGGCCCTCAATACCCCACGCAGAGACCTTGCTGGAGCGGCTCGCCGAAAGCGCAAGCGGCCTTCCGACAGGGCAGCATGCGCTGCTCTTTCCGGTCATCATGACGGCTCTGGTTGCGATCCGCGGCCGCGTAGGGCGGGAACTCGCGCGCAAGTTGCTGCGCCGCAACGCCAGCTTCCTGGATCGCCATACGCGGCGCGAATGCACAGAACTGCTCGAAGCCGCCGACCAACTGGTGGGTGATCCTGAACCACTGGACCGGCCTCACTGGACCGTCTATGAGATCTGCGCCGGCGAGGTAATTTGGCCAACAGGGGAAGAGGATGAGGACGATGAGGATGATGAACCGGGCCAGTTGAAACTGGTGACGCCGGTGAAGCGAGCCCCGTCGCCCGGCCGCAACGATCCCTGCCCGTGCGGCAGCGGAAAGAAATACAAGAAGTGTCACCTCGACGCTGACGCGCCGTTCTGATCAGGCGGCTTTGCCCGTCTCCATCACGCTGTTCTTCCGCCCAAACGTAAAGTAAATCGCCATTCCGATTGCGAGCCAGGCGAAAAACCGAAGCCACGTGATGAGGGGCAGCCCCATCATCAGCAGCAGGCAGCACGCGATCGAGAGCAGCGGGACGAGCGGCACAAGCGGAACCCGGAAGCCTCTGGGCCGTTCCGGCTGCTTCCTGCGGAGCACCCAAACCCCAGCCGAAACCACAATAAACGCGAACAGAGTGCCGATATTGGAAAGCTCGGCAAGGGTGTCGATATCCCAAATGCCAGCTGGAATCCCGACCGCGAACCCCGCGATCCAGGTACTGACATGAGGCGTCTTAAACTTCGGGTGCACGCGCGAAAACACGCGAGGCAGCAAACCGTCGCGCGACATCGCAAACCAAACGCGCGCCTGGCCGAACTGATAAACCAGCAGCGATGAAATCATGCCCATCAGCGCCCCGAAAGTGACTACGACCCGCAACCGGTTGTAGCCCAGAGCCTTCAACGCCGTCGCCACAGGTGAATCGGTGTTCAGCGTTTCATAGTGGGCAATGCCGGTGAGAACCAGTGCTACGGACCCGTAGAGGATCGTGCAAATGATCAGGGTCGCGATAATTCCGATGGGGAGGTCTCTTTGCGGGCGTTTGCACTCCTCAGCGGCCGTGGAAACGGAATCAAAGCCGATATAGGTGAAAAACACGATGGAAGCACCGGTGAGAATGCCGGAAAAGCCGTGCGGTGCAAAAGGCTTCCAGTTCTCCACGTGAATGGCACTCGCAGCTCCGAAGCAAAAGATGAGGATTGCGGCGACCTTGATCAGCACCATCGCCGTGTTGGCGCCCGCGCTCTCACGAACCCCGCGCACCAGAATCCAGGTCACGCCCAAAGTAATCAGCAGCGCCGGAACGTTAAAAACGCCGCTCGGCTGGCCTGGCACGGGAAATAGTGGATACGCAATAGCGGCAGGAAGATGGATGCCGAACAGGTTATCGCCAAGATCCTGTAAATACGCCGAGAAGCCCACGGCCACCGACATATTCGAGACCGCGTACTCCAGGATCAAATCCCAGCCGATCATCCAGGCAAAAATTTCACCCAGGATCGCATAGGCGTACGTGTACGCGCTGCCGGCGATGGGGATCATCGACGCCAGTTCAGCATAGCAAAGCCCGGCAAACAGACAGGCTATTGCCACCAGCAGGAAGGAAATGGAAATCGCCGGCCCCGCTCCGGGGCGCCCCATCATGGAGCCGGCGTGCGTACCGTTGAGAGCGAGATCGAGAATGGTGGCGTGGAAGATCGATTCGATCTTCTCCACCTTTCCCGCAGCCGCCGTGCCGGTCAGGGTAAAAATTCCCGACCCGATAACGGCGCCCACTCCAAATGCGGTGATGCTCCAGGGCCCCAGCGTTTTGCGCAGACGGTTTGCCGGTTCTTCCGAAGCGGCAATCAGCGCGTCTATGCTGCGGGTGCGAAGGAGCGTGCTCAAGGTCAGCGCTTTCGGGACTGACCCTTCACCATAACTTTCACTTTTTTCTTCATGGAGCCGCGCGCCACTGCCGCCGCGCGCTTTGCCTTGGCGGGAGCCTTTTTACGCGCTGCGCGCTTTAGCGTCTTGCGTTCTTCGGTTGATTCAACGTTCTTCGTATTCATTGTTTAAAAGTCAGGCTTTCCTGAGACCTGCGTATTTCTCCACTAATTTTTTCAGCCCATGGCGCTGGAAACTGACGACAACCTTGGCGTCATCTCCCTCGCCTTCCCGGCGGACAATAGTGCCCGTTCCGTATTTGGCGTGTTCTACTACTGTACCTGTTTGCGATGGCCGTTTTGGGCCGGGCGGTACTTTGGGCAATTCAACACGCGCTTTGATCGAGGGGATCAGTTGCGGCGGACGAGCTGCTTCGGTTGCTGCAGGGGAGCCAAAGAGACCTCCCTGGATCGGCCGATTCATGGGAGGGGCCGGTCTGGCGACAGGGGCTTCGGATCGGTTCGGGGCCACTACCGGCCGGTTCACCTGAACGGAAGGCACGTCATCCCACGGCATTCGCTCCGAAGCAGAACTCGAAGCGGGCGGTGAAGCCTGAGGCCGTGTGGCCGGCCGCGCCGGCGGCGGAACGGGCCGGCTCAGCGGCGATCGCGTCGGCTGAGAAGCCGGACGTAAAGGCGTGCTGACACCGCGATCTTTAAAGAACTGCTGAACGTTCTCGACGGAATTGTAGGTTTTGCCCGTGTAGAGATTCTTCCGCGCGTCCTGCCTCACCTGATACCGCTCGCTCGACAGATCCACCCGCGCCACATCGTCATCGCTGTCATCCACGCCCAGGCTGATCACCAGATTCGGAGGCAGTTCACCCAGGAACCGCGACTTGATAGTCCGCTCCTGTTCACCGCCCCCAAACCGACGGCGATACTTCGCCCATGTCAGGATGAGTCGCTTTTCCGCCCGCGTCATCCCCACATAGCAGAGGCGGCGCTCCTCTTCCATCTGCGCCTCGCTGTTCAGTGACCGGCCGTGAGGGAAGAGTCCCTCTTCCATGCCCGCGAGAAACACTACCGGAAATTCCAGACCCTTCGCGTTGTGGATGGTCATCAGGGTAACCTGCGCCGCTTCGTCGATTCCGTCCGCATCGGCAACCAGTGCCGCATGGTCCAGAAAATCCGTAATCGATTCGCCGCGTTCCACAGCCTCGGCAGCGGCGTTCATCAATTCGTTCAGATTCTCGACGCGCGCCTCGGCTTCGGGCGTGTTCTCCTGCTCCAGCATCCTGCGGTAGCCGGTGCGGTCTTCAATGAAGGCGAGCGCTTCGTTCAGCGGCTTGCTCTGCACCGTATCCGCAAGATCCAGAATCATGTTACGGAAAGCCAGCATGGCGGCATGCGCGCGAGTGCCGAACTGGTTCAGTTCGAGCAAACGCGCGATCGCATCCCACAAACTGAGGCTGTTCTCGGACGCGTACTTCTCGGCCTGTTCCACAGTCGTCTTGCCGATACCGCGCGCCGGCACATTAATGATGCGGCCCAGCGCAATGCTGTCCGACTGCGAACTCGCCAGCTTCAGGTACGAAAGGATGTCTTTGACTTCCGCACGCTGGTAGTAGCTGAAGCCGCCCACGATGGTGTATTTGCGGCCGTAACGCCGCATCGCTTCTTCAATCTGCCGGGACTGAGAGTTGGTGCGGTAGAGAATCGCCACCCGCCAGTCTTTATGCTGCCGCAGAATTTTCTCTGTGGTATCCGCAATGAACAGCGCTTCGTTCTCGGCATCGTGCGCGGGATAGACGCTGAGCTCGTCTCCCTCATCCGCTTCCGTCCAAAGCCACTTGCCCTTGCGCTCTTTGTTGTTCGCGATGACAACGCTGGAGGCCTCCAGGATGTTCTTCGTCGACCGGTAATTCTGTTCCAGACGAATGGTCTTCGCGCGCGGAAAGTCTTTCTCGAAATCGAGAATATTCCGGATATCGGCGCCGCGCCAGCTGTAAATCGACTGGTCCTCGTCGCCTACCACGCAAATGTTGTCGTGGCGCTGCGAGAGCAGCCGCATCAACTCGTACTGGCTGCGGTTGGTGTCCTGATACTCGTCCACCATCAGGTAGCTCAACCGTCGGTTCCACGCATCGCGCGTTTCCTGATCGTGATACAGCAGGCGGACACTCTCGAGCAGCAGGTCGTCGAAATCCATTGCGTTGCCCTGCCGCAGCGCCTTTTCGTACTCCTCATAGACGGCCGCGAGCTTGGTCATACGCGGATCCGTGGACTTGCTGTAGAGTTCCTGCGGCGTTTCCTTTTGGCTCTTGGACGCGCTGATCTGAGAGAGCGCGGCCCGGTGCGGCATGGCCTTATCGTCCAGCCCCATGCGCTTATAGGCAGCCTTGATGATCGCCAGTTGGTCGTCGCCATCGTAAATGGAAAACTGGCGGGTAAAGCCGGGGCGAATGGAAGCGAGAGCATCGCCGTCACGGCGCAGCAGGCGCACGCAGAACGAGTGAAAAGTTGCGATCAGGGGCGGCGTGGAAAGCGTTACGCCGTCCAGCAGCGCAGATACGCGGGCGCGCATCTCCGCAGCCGCTTTATTCGTGAACGTGACCGCCAGAATGGCGCTGGGCGGCACGTGATTCGCGGTGATCAGGTGCGCGATTCGGTTGGTGATCGCCTTGGTTTTACCGCTGCCCGCGCCGGCCAGGATCAGAACCGGTCCTTCGGTTGTCGCGACGGCTTCACGTTGTTGGGGATTGAGGCCCGAGAGAAAGTCCACTACAACTCTATTTTCGCATTCGGGGTCTCAAAGGCATACTTGTATTTATGGCGTGGACGAAACTGGCGACCCTCGAAGAAGTGGCGCCCGGCTCTGTGATCGAAGTGGAGCGTGGTGAGGACTTGATCGCCTTATGTAATGTGGATGGCGATGTCCGGGCGCTGCACGGCCTCTGCCCGCACCAGGGCGGGCCTCTGGGCGAAGGCGTGCTCAACGGGGAGGTAGTGACATGCCCCTGGCATATGTGGGAATTCCACTCGGGCACGGGCGCGTGCGGGCTCAATGCCGGGCTCACCATACAGACATACCCGGTGCGCGTGGAAGGCCGCGAAATTCTGGTGGATCTTGCCTGAGCTTCCCGAGGTGGAAACGGTGGTTCGCACGCTGC
>JAUZEU010000595.1 GCA_030838885.1 Bryobacterales bacterium
GCTCTACGGCATGGCGGAATCCGTTCGCCTGCTTCTCGAAATCGGCCCGGACCGCATCGAACAGCGGGTGCTGCACCTGGCGGCAGAAATCGCCTCTATACTCCACGCCAAAGGCGCTGAAATCCTGCACGAACACTCCAACATCGTCGCGGCCCGCTGGCCGGACCGCGATGCCTCCGCCCTCGCCCGCCAGCTCGCCGACCACAACATCGTCGTCGCCGCCCGTCATGGAAACCTGCGCATTTCTCCGCACTTCTATAACGATGAATCGGATTTGGCTGCGCTCGCGTCAGTAATCTGACGTGCTTAATTCAGCTATACCCTGTTCGTTAAAATAAGAATTCATCTCATGCGAAGTCTGCGTTGGCTGTTGCTCGTGGCAATTCTCGCCCTCGTAGGCGGCGTATCCGGGATCTACCGTACTCAGCGAAATCTGGCGCGCGCCAGCGCCCGTCCCCTGCCTGCCTCCATTCCCATAGGTATGGTCGGCAGCGCCATTGACTACGAATGGGGCCAAAGCGAAAACGGCAAACCGGCTGTCCACGTCTCCGCAAAGAACTCCCGTCTGTTGGATAACGGCCTGACCGAACTCGAGGGAGTCGAAATCCGGATTTACATGAAGGACGGTAAACATTACGACCGCATTCGCAGTCCCCAGGCCCAGTTCGCCACCTCCGAAGCCCGCCTCTACGCCCCGGGCGAAGCGGAAATCACGCTGAATATCCCGGTGGAAGGCGAACCCCTCGGCGCGCTGACGTCCATCAAAGCCGCCGGAATCAACTTCGACAGCCGCAGCGGCAAGGCGGTTACCGACAAACACGTTGCCTTCACTTTTCAGGGCGGAGACGGTGTTTGTGATGGCGGTGCCTACGATCCGGAAACCCACGAACTCCAGCTCCTGCACAATGTCATGCTGAACCTCCACGGCAAGGACCCCAAAAGCACGCCGATGAAGGTGGAAGCGGGCGAGCTGAAATACAGCGAGAAATACGCCGTGATCAACCTGGGCGGATGGTCCCGAATGACCCGCGGTGAAACCATCATTAACGCCGGCCCCAGCATCGTCAAACTGAAAGATAAAAAACTCGACACGGTCGATGCCCCGAACGCCGTCGGTTCCGACAAGCGCCCCGGCAAGGAGCTGGATTACACCGCCGGTCAACTCCACGTCCAGTACAACGAGGACGGTGAAATGGAAAAGCTCAACGGCTCTGCGGGTGCGAAGCTGATCTCCCACGGCAACGGCTCCGTCACCACCATGACCGGCGATACAGTCGACCTGCTTTTCAATACCGAGACCGGCGAAAGCGAACTCGCCAGCGCCATCGCGAAAGGCAACAGCGCCATCGAGTCGAAGCCCCCGCCAGATCCCAAAGGCGCCACTGGCGATACCAAGCTGCTCAAATCCGATGTGCTCAATCTCTTTATGAAACCGGGCGGACGCGATCTCGACCGCGTCGTCACCCACACCCCCGGCACTCTCGAGTTCGTGCCAAATCAGGTCGCCCGCCACCGCCGTATTCTCAAATCTTCTGAGATGGATATCCGCTACGGCCAAAAGAGCGAAATCCAGTCCTTCCACGCTGTGGCTGCCAACACCGAAACGCATCCCTCGGAAGAGGACCGCAAGAAGAAAAAGCCGAACCTCGCCATTGCCTATACCAGCAGTAAAGTTCTGGACGCTGTCTTCGACGAAAGCGCCCAGCTCAAATCGATGAAGCAGACCGGCGACTTTAAGTACGTTGAGGGTCCTCGCAAAGCGCAGTCCGAGGTCGCTACGCTCGAGCAGGATCGCAACGTGATGAACCTCGAAAACCACGCGCGGGTTTCGGACGACGCCGGATCAACCGCCGGGGATCAAATCGAACTCCAGCAGACCACAGGCGACTTCGATGCCAAAGGCCACGTCTCCACAACGCGCCTTCCGGACGATAAAAAGACCAGTTCGGACATGCTCGACACAGAAGAGCCGACCCAGGGCATGGCTGACCGCGTCACCTCAGCCAGCCGCAATCACCTGATTCACTACATCGGCAATGCCGTGGTCTGGCAATCCTCCAACCGCATTCAGGCCGACCGCATCGATATCGACCGCGATACGAAATCGCTCATCGCCGACGGCCAGGTGATTTCGCAGTTCCAGGACAAGAAGAAGGAAGACCCCGCCGCGAAAAAGAAAACGGATCCGGGCTCGCCCGTCTTCACAATCGTGAAATCCCAGCACATGACCTATACCGACGCTGACCGTCAGGCCGTCTACACCGGCGGCACGAACTTCTGGCGCGCCGGACTCACAGTCAAAAGCACGACCCTCAAATCCTTCCTGAACGACAATAAATCCGACGCCGATTCGCGTATCCATCACGCCATCGCCGACGGTGTTGTCGAGATCGTCCAGGCCGCCAGAGACCGCCAGCGCATCGGCAACAGCGACCACGCGGAATACTATACAGATGTGGGCAAAATCATTCTGACCGGCGGCGAACCACAGCTCAAAGACTCCCTGAAAGGCAACACGAAGGGCGACAAACTGACTTACTTCACAGAGGATGACAAGCTCATCGTGGATGGCGCGTCGCAGAAGCCGGTCCAAACCGAACTGCATAAGAAAAAGCGTTGATGCAGATCCTCGAAACCGTTGAAATTTCCAAGTCGTACCGCGGCCGCCGCGTGGTCGATGATGTCTCTGTCAGAGTCGAGCGCGGCGAAATCGTCGGCCTCCTCGGCCCGAACGGAGCAGGGAAGACCACTTCGTTTTACATGGTCGTCGGGCTGATCAGCCCGGACTCCGGCAAAGTCCTGCGCGACGGCGCTGACCTCACCAACATGCCGATGTTCCAGCGCGCGCGCCTCGGCATCAGCTACCTGCCGCAGGAGGCGTCAATCTTCCGCAAACTCACCGTGGAAGAGAACCTGATGGCAATCCTGCAAACCCGTCGCATGACCGGCCGCGAGCGCCGCGAGAAGATGAACCGCCTCATCGAACAGATGGGCCTCGAAACCGTACGCCGCAGCAAAGGCTACGTGCTCTCAGGAGGCGAACGCCGCCGAGTCGAAATCGCCCGCTCCCTCGCTATTGACCCCGGCTTTCTCCTGCTCGACGAGCCCTTCTCCGGAATCGATCCCATTCAGGTTATCGAACTGCAGCGAATTATCCTTGACCTGAAACGTGATGGTCTGGGCATTCTCGTAACGGACCACAATGTCCGCGAAACCCTCAGCGTGACCGATCGCGCCTACATCATCAACGAAGGCAAAATCTTCCGGAGCGGCCGCCCGGACGACCTTGCCCAGGACCCCGAAGTGAAGCGAGTCTACTTAGGCGAGTCCTTCAACCTTGTCTAGAAGTGGACACGATGACCCCGAAGCTGTAAATAATTTAGGTCGTAAGAAGCTTTGGGACACGCGGACCCCCGGCCGCGTCTGCCAGGTGACGAATCGCTTGTGACGCACGCCGCTGTACTTTGTGTTTTCAACAAATTACTGCACGCTGCCTTTCTCCGGCCTCACTCCCGTTGAGTTCCTCTGCAACCCGGCCGCGTCCGCCCGGGTCCGGGCCATCGCTGCACCCTTCAGATCTGCCCTAACATCAAACCATGGCCCCCACGCTCTTCCTTTCCCACGGATCCCCCGCCCTCATTCTCGAAGCCTCGCCATCCCGCGCCTTCCTGACAAATCTCGCGAACCGCCTCGGCACCCCGCGCGCGATTGTCTGCGTCTCCGCTCACTGGGAAACAACTGACGTAGCTGTGAACCTGGCCCCCAACCCCGCCACCATCCACGATTTCTATGGCTTTCCCGAAGAACTCTACAAACAGCAATATCCAGCCAAAGGCGACCCCGTCCTGGGAAACCGAATCCTCAAGTTACTCGAACTCGCGGGCATAAAGGCGACCGGAGACCCGAACCGGGGCATCGATCACGGCGTCTGGTCGCCCCTCAGCCTGATCTACCCGGACGCATCAATTCCGGTGATCGAAATGTCAGTGCGGCCGCACGAAAGCGCCGCCCATCACCTCGCTGTAGGGCGCGCCCTCGTTCCGCTCAGAACGGAAGGCGTCCTGATCGTCGGCAGCGGTTCCGCAACACACAACCTCCGCGAGATCGGTCGTTCCGCCCCGCATGCGC
>JAUZEU010000630.1 GCA_030838885.1 Bryobacterales bacterium
CACAATCTCACTCTCATCACAGGCTCTGCTTTTGAAGCGGTAGACGTTTCGTCGCTGATGATAGATCCTAATTCCGGGCAGGCCCGGCAGAGCGGCGTTTCCGTATCGGTAACTCCCGCAAGTGCCAGCGTAACCGCGGGGTCGACAAAGCAGTTCAGCGCAGCTGTGCAAAATTCGGCCGATCAGACGGTATCCTGGTCAGTCAACGGAGTTCCCGGGGGTAGTGCGTCGACCGGCACTATCAGCGCCGCGGGACTTTATATTGCGCCGTCGGCGGTTGCTTCGCCAGCGACTATCACTGTGGAGGCGAAGAGCAACAGCACGCCCTCCGCGTTTGGAACCGCGAGCGTTAACGTAGTGCCGGCTGCTGCCGTTACTATCGGCGTTTCGCCTACCCAGGCCAGGGTGAGAACGGGGCGGACGTATCAATTCACCGCGACCGTAACAGGCACGACAAACACGTCTGTTCTCTGGAGCGTGAATGGAATCGCCTCAGGCAACAGCACGGTCGGTACCATCGGCAGCAGTGGTTTGTACACGGCTCCGCAATGGGTAGCCTCACCCACTACGGTGACTATAAGGGCGGCGAGCGCAGCGGCACCCAGCGTATCGGCGCAGGCTGCGATCACAATCGTCAGGCGCTGAGAACTCGTCGCAGTTAGCCAGACGCTCTGGTCAGAAGACAGCGCGAAAGGCCTTCTTTCCTGAGAACGGAAGATGGTCTCTCGCGCTGCTCTGTCTGTCGTTGAGTTGAGATCACTGAATAATCGATTATGGCGCTGAAGGTGGCGGTGACCGGCGCTTCGTCGCGTGCTCGAACGCGTACCCAAGCTCAATCAGGCGCGGTTCGCTGCACGCCATTCCGGTAAAGCTCACACCGAACGGCGCGGGCTTAGCCTCGAAGCCTGAAGGAAACGGCGGCGTTACCGTATTCGGTACCATCCCAAACGGCACGATCACCGTTGGATAACCGGGCTTCGCCGCGATGGCGGCGCCGCTTGCGCCCGGGAACAGCAAAGCGTCCAGGTTGTTCGCCTTCATCGCCTCGTCGATGCCGTGGGTGCCTGCCAATTCGACATCTTTCGCGCGGTCGTGTTCATATCTGGCGCGGTCTCCCTCCAGATCCATCTCATCCGAAATATCCAGCTGGGACTGACCGAAACGGATCGCGCCGGCGTTGATATGCGTGATATTCCATTCGCGCAGTTCGGTGAGCGTCTTCACGGGCGCGGACGACCCGAGCGTTGCCAGCCACGCATTGAAATCGCGTTTCATCCCGTACTTCAAAACCACGGAGCAATTTGCGTCTTTACTCTTGACATTTGTCAGGCCCGAGCACTGGCTCCACAGCGCGAAATTCTTGTCCGGATCCTGCGTCGCAATGCTCGGAATCTCGACCGGGTCTACGATGACGGCACCCTGCTGTTTGAGAATTTCGATTGCCTCTGTCATGACCTGGGCCTGTTCGGGCGTCAGAGATTCTCCATTGCCCCCGCGTCCACCGCCACCCCGCCCGCCCGCAGTCGCAGCGGCTTCGGGTGAACCACCGGCGCGCTGAGGAAGTTTGGCCCGTTCGTAAAAGAATGCCCTTGGAATGCCGATTCGCGCACCTTTCAGCCCGTCCGCCTTGAGGAATTTGGTGTAATCGCGGCTGGCGGGCGGGGTGCAGCGTTTGGTCGCGGCATCGTTCGGATCGGGAGCAGGGCTTTCGAGCGCTCCGAACATGATGGCGGCGTCGGTGACGCTCTTTGCCATCGGTCCGGCGGTGTCCTGATCCGCGGTGATCGGAATGACTCCATACCGACTGATGCGTCCGACGGTGGGCTTGATCGCGGCCAGCATGTTCTGGTTGGCCGGGCTCAGAATGGAACCCGATGTTTCGCTGCCCACGTTGCCTGACCAGAAGTTGGCGGCTGTGCCCACGCCGGAACTGGAGCCACCGGTCTGCAGCACGGGCCGTCCGTCGTTTGTGCCCTCGCGCGGATCCCGCCGGGGATCGTAGGGGTTGTAGCCGAATCCCCGCATGGCGTTGTAGTTGCCGGGCATGGGTGTTGGCGGCCCGGCAACCCAGTTGGCAAGCTCGGAAAGGCCGGTCTTCGCTATCACGATTGCCCCCGCGTCGCGCAGGTTCTTCACCAGCGTTGCATCGTAGGGCGGAACGAAGCCATCGAAGGCCAGCGCCCCACCCGTCGTGACAATGTCATGCGTCAGGATGTTGTCTTTGAGGGCGATCGGGATGCCGTGCAGCGGGCCGCGCACCCGCCCCTGCGCGCGTTCGCGATCCCTGTCGTCGGCTTCCTTCAGCGCGTTTGGATTCACCGTGATAATGCAGTGCAGCTTGTCCTCGTACATGCCGATTCGGGCCAGATACAAAGTGACGAGCTGGCGCGACGTGATGTGCTTCTGCTCCAGCGCGGCGCGTATTTCGGGAATGCCCGCTTCCACCACATTGAGCGGCGTGGCCGTATTGGGCAGCGAGGCCGGAGCTGCCGCCACCGTGGCGGAAGGGAGAAAAGACGCGAGAAGAATCGTGAGAGCGAGAGGTTTCATGGTGAGAGTCATCAAAACACCAGCCGGAGCGCGAATTGTATTTGCCGGGAACTGGCACGTGCGTCCTGCACGCCGGCAGAGGTGATTTTTCCGAAAGTCGAACTGGTTTGAGTCACGTTGGGATTATCGAAATTCGGATGGTTGAAAATGTTGAAGAACTCGGACCGGAACTGCAGATAGCGCTCCTCCCGGCCGAGCGGGAACTTCTTGAGCAAGGCCACGTCGAAGCTGTGCGTAGGCGCCCCAATGATGATGTTGCGACCGGCTGTGCCGTAGCGGCCGATGAAACCGGAAGAGAAACAACTCACGTTAAACCACGCCGCAGGATCGTGTGAAAAGTCGTTTGGGTTACAGGTCACGTCGGGCCGCGTGCCCGTCTGGGTGCCGGACAGCTGCAGGCCCGTGGAAGGATCGAGAGGGTTGCCGGACTGGATTGTGACAATACCGTTGGTCTGCCATCCGCCGAACATGGTGTTGAGCAACGCCGAACCGGCAGTTCGGTAGGGCAGGTCATAGGTATAACTGGATACCAACCGATTGCGCGCATCGAAGGTAGACAGCCCGCGTTCCAGGCGGAAGTTCGTAACGGCGACCACGGAACCATTCCAGAGGGACGAGTCATCAATCGATTTCGATCGGGTATAGGAACTCAGAAAGCTGAGCCCGTGCGAGAAGCGCTTCTCGACGCTCAACTGCAGCGCGTGGTAGACCGAAGATGCGCTGGCCGAGCGCACATTGATGGATGAGTAACTCGGGTACTTGCGCAATGCCTGCGTGAACGAAGGCGTGGGAGCGGGCTCGTTTGTGTCATAAGCCCGGTCGAGGTGCGTACCTTTCGAACCGACATAGCTGACCGTGACGCCCATCGATTCGGTGAGCTGATGCTGAATATTGACGTTCCACTGCTGCACGTAGCCGTCACGGAACGGATTCTCCACCCAGGATGCGCCCGGAATGGCGGGGCCGCCGGATGTGCCGCCGTAGGGATTGGCCAAACTGATGTTGGGAATACCATTCGTGCTCTGGCTGAAGCTGTACCCGGTGAGGAACGGAGCGGTAAGGGCGGAGTTGAGGATCACGTTCAGCAGTTTCACATCCCAGTAAAGGCCATAACCGGTTCGGATCACGGTTTTTGGCCCGAAGG
>JAUZEU010000642.1 GCA_030838885.1 Bryobacterales bacterium
ATGTACACCTACATGCCCTACGGTGGTACGCTCTGGAGCCCCTTCGGCTATGGTTACTTCAGCCCCTATTCGATTTACTCCTACTATGCTCCAGGCAACTATTACTGGTACGGGGGCGGCGGTTCACGGGCTGGCTCATCCACGGGAGTGCCGCTGACAAATATCGGAACGTCATCGCTGGGTGCCGCACAGATTTCCCGGATGGGCGCGGGTGCCAATACGCATCCGACCCTGAGTTCACCGATACGGGGCGTGAATGGTGCAGGGTCAATGACCAACAGCGCGGTTGGAGGCGGATACAGGGGTGGTAGTTTTGACGGCTTCGCGGGTGCACAACGCGGCGGCGTCAATCCTGGCTTCAACAGCGTTGGCAGCAACAACTCTTCGGTCAACAGCGGATCGTCCGGCGGATTCTCGCCGGCAGTTTCAGCGCGCGGCGGTGGTAGCGGTGGTGCATCAGCTCCGGCCCCTGCAGGCGGTAATGTTGGCGGCGGCGGACGCGGTAAGTAAAGCTCTGGAAAGGCCGTTGCTGCAAGACGGAATGCATTAGGTTGGCATGTTATTCTGAAGCTTCGCGTTAACCCGCGAAGCTTCTTTGTTTAGCGAAGCTCTTCGGTTTGGAGAGATGGCCGAGTGGTTGAAGGCGCACGCTTGGAAAGCGTGTATAGGGGAAACTCTATCGAGGGTTCGAATCCCTCTCTCTCCGCCATCAGGTTTTCAATCACTTACAGATAAACGGCTCGAAACCTTGAGCAAATTTGGGTAACGCATGTTAGGATCAGGTCTCGATGGCCCTGAATCTTTACAGGCGGCACGGCTCAAACTGCCCGGGCGGCCGCCCCCTGCACGCCACCACATACGAATCGGACGAAACGCGCCGGGGGTGGAAGAACTGCCCCTGTCCTATCTACGCGTCCGGAACGCTCCAGGGCCGGTTCAAGCGAAAGAACACGGAACGCGCCAGCTGGGCGGACGCAAAAGCTGTGTGCGGATTCTGGGAAGCTGCCGGTCAGTGGGAACCGGAAGCCGCACCACCCGCGCCGGTCCCCGTGGTCGTCGATCATGCCCCTGCCCGGACCACGATTGCGCGCGCGATTGCCTCATTCCTTGCGGAGCACTCCGAATCGTCAGCCCTGAACACTCAGAAGAAATACCGGCATCTGCTCCGGAAGATTCAGGAGCACTCTGACACAAAGGGTTACGCTCTGGTCGAGCAGTGGGGGCCGATCGATGTGCGGGAGTTCCGGGCTTCGTGGGCCGTCAGCCCCCTCACGGCGTCAAAGAACATGACCGTGGTTCGCTCGTTTTTTGAGTTTGCCCTGGTCAATGAATGGATCATGCGGAACCCGGCCCGGCTGGTGAAAGAGAAGCGGGGCAGGGAAGACGTGGCCCGGAAAGAACGGCTGCCGTTCACGGATCACGACCTGAAGCGAATGTTCGAGGCCTGCGAGAACCAATATGGAAAGGTGCCTATCCGCTGGTCCCGTAACTCACATCAGCGTCCGGCGGGTCCGGGGGAAACCGTGAATTACCGCTACAGCCATACCGGCCAGGACCTTGCGGATTTCATTTCCGTTTCCGTCTACACTGGCCTTCGCATCTCAGATGTGTGCACGTTTCACATAGAGCGCCTGCTGCCGACAGGTGAGTGCTGGGTGCGCACAATGAAGAGCGGGCGGAAGGTTTATACCTGGATTCCGGAATGGCTGCAGGAGCGAGTCCGGTTACGGGCGGAACAGGTCGGCCCGCTGATCTTCGGGACGCACACCACGAAAGATCTGAACGTGGTGACAGACGTCTGGCGAAGGAAACTGAAGCGTCTATGGGATCTTTGCGGACCTTGGCCCGATAAACCCACGCCGCATCGGTTCCGGCACACGTTCGCCCGGATTCTGCTGCAGCGCGAAGGTGTCAATGTTCGCGACGTGGCGGAACTGCTGGGGGACACCGAGGAGATGATTCGGAGGCACTATGCTGCGTGGGTGCCGGAACGGCAGGCACGACTTACGAAGATTCTGAAGGAAGCCTTTGAGAGCAAGCCGCGACCACAAAAGACCGCGAGCAAGCGAGACCCAGGTTTGTAACACTATCGAGAAAGAGCGGTTTACTTACTCGGTCGTTCCTGTTGGAATCGCCGCGCGATTCAAGAGAGCGCCGCATTGGATCGACGGATTCACGCCGCGGGGTTGAACAAACGTGTATGCACGCGGCGAGCAACTGAATCGGGTACACTGTACCGAGTCAAAGACTTTTGGCGACCTAGCCTCACCTTCAGAACACCGGGTTCATTCTTCACCAGGAGACGTACCGTCTCACGCCCAAGTCGCCATTGCGCTGCCAGATCGGCGATGGTGTAATGGTTCTCGAATGTCGTGTCAGTCGACATCGGCTGCGAAAACGAAGTTCGGATTGGCGTTTCTGCCACTGGTACCCCCTCAGTGTAGTTGTCACCTGATGAGCGATTGGCAGGTGTTTGCCGTTTGCCGCCCTTACAGATAAGGGCTCAGAATCGCTGTTTTGGACATTGCAGGCCTCTAAATATTTGCTTTTCGATCAGTCGGGCCTCAGAATCCCGCAAGACTTGCGCGAAGGCTTGATAGGATCTTGATACACCTCCCCAGAGGCGAGAGTTTCGCCCGCGAGATCGAATTCTTCCGCTGTCCGCAAAATATATGACCTTAATTGTGGTGATACCGAACGCGATCTTCCGGCGACGCAGCCACACCGTTCGCTCACGGACGTGACCGACTTCTCCTTCCTGATCCGCTCCCAGATGCGACGCGCGGTGTTCGGCGTCAAAGAGTGTTGTTCGCGCTGACTCTCTGATGTCGCCATTCAGACTCGTCTGAACCTGAAGCCGCATAGAGAACTTTGGGCAATTTTAAATCTGTTCTTTACGGCTGTAATCGCAGCCGGTGCTCATTCGGGTACGAGGCCCGCAGACTGACCCCCGGAGCTCTTCCTCCAGGCGCGCATCCATGGCGAACCGCTCCCCATTTCCTGGCTGCTCTGCCTCCATGTGCAGAACGCGTCCACAATCCGCCGGTGTGAAGCAGCGAACTCAGACGAGGTTTTGGTACCTACAGGCACCCGTATTCGTTGTTTCCTGTCGTTTTAGTGCCGTTTCCAACTCGCGCAAAAGCATCATCTGGATGCGCAAACGCCTGCTAGCCCGATATGCTCCCGAGTGAGCTTGACCCTGCTGGAATTTTGAAAATTTGCCGATAGACTCTCGTGTTAGAAAAAATAATGCTGGCTGCTTCCTCAATACGGGCTGGGCTTATGGTTGCCGTTACCATCGGCGGATCTATTTCGATGGTTCGGCAGCCGCGGCGCGATCCGGAGGACGAAGCAGAGGAAGAGCAAAGGGCGCTCATGCGGGCTCCATCTTGGCCGACGCGCGATGGCGCGCGTTTTCAGCGCCGCCGGATCAATCCCGGCGCAGCGCGTCAGCCCTTGTGATTAGTGTCCTCGTCAATGTTCCCGCAAATGGGCCCGGCGGTTGCGATGTAAGCGGCGGAGCAAAAATATACCAGTGAGCGGCGCGGGAGCGTAGCTTCTGGCGAGGAAAAGGGAACCACCCGGGAGAGAGACACGACGAAATGTGGTCTCACAGAAAGGGTGTACCGAGCGGAACTATATGGGCCGTGCGCGCGCGGTTTATGTGGATCGGCGAGCGGGAGCCATCGAAGCGTTTTGGGATAGCGCGGAAAACCGTGCACAAGATGCTGAGTTATTCAGCACCGCAGGGATAAACGGAAGCAGCCGGTCAAGCGGCCGAAGCCGGCACTCGAACTGGAGATGTTCGTTCCGCTTTGCGTTTAGCGTCAAGAGAATTGGTGGGTCGACAGTTATTTTTCCCCTACGGCCCCGTCTCCCCAAAAAGGTTCTGAATTCCTTTCTCCGAACGACATCTACCGCCACTCGCCGCCAGATTTAATCTTCGCTGATCAGCGCGGTATGGCTCTGTTTGTCGCCTTCTTATAGGCCGCCGAAACCTCGTCGATGAACGCGATTGCGACATCCATTTTCCAGCGAGGCCGCTCCACCTTCTTCCATGGCCCCGGCACGGCGCTCCCAATTGCCTCGTGGCAAAATACCGGAAATAACGCTGTCATTGATTCCGGAGGTGCGCTCGCGAGACAGTGCTGTGCAACTCTGTTCCGCGACTCTTGGATAAGCTTATTGGCAATATCCGCCGGGGGCTCTTTATTAGGTTCGTCAGAAGAATTCGTGGGTGGATACCGGCTCAGGTAGCTTGCCAAGTGAGTGATAGAGGGCGAGTTCGAGGCAGCGGAAGGTTCGAAAGCCATAGGATTTTCTCATAGTGACTTTGGCTTT
>JAUZEU010000685.1 GCA_030838885.1 Bryobacterales bacterium
AGATCCGGGATTGTCCCGAGATGGGAAACCCCGTGATCACTGTGCTGAGCTCAATCAATTCAGTCTCTGTCACAGAGTTAACGCGGGAATTCTGCTCCTTCGGCTATCTGGTAACACCCGTATCCCATGCCTCACTTCTGAAGGCCGTCTCGACTTCGATGCACACCCTTATGGACGAACGCCGGGCACTTACTCAGGTGAACAAAGACTTTCCTCGCAAGCAGGCTCACATACTGGTGGCCGAGGATAATCCGGTAAACCAGGCAGTGGCCGTCAGCATTCTCCGGAAGGAAGGCTATCATGTCACCGTTGCGCGGAACGGAGCGCAGGCGCTTGAGGCCTTCGACCTGGGAGGACTCGACCTGATTCTAATGGATGTCGAAATGCCCGGCATGACTGGGTTTGAAGCAACGCGCGCCATTCGGCTCAGGGAATCACAGTCAGGCCAGCATGTTACGATTCTGGCGCTTACCGCACACGCGATGCCCGGGGATCGCGAGCGCTGTCTGGAAGCGGGGATGGACGGCTATATGAGCAGACCTCTTCAGCTTGCGGAACTGCGAACGACTGTAAGCCAGCTGCTCAGCAAACGTGAGAACCCAGTGCCTGCAGGACAG
Organism: Bryobacterales bacterium; assembly: GCA_030838885.1. GTDB lineage: Bacteria > Acidobacteriota > Terriglobia > Bryobacterales > Bryobacteraceae > BOG-234. Next base: position 618 of record JAUZEU010000685.1, read on the forward strand.
TGAGGCTCCGCCCGGACGGCCGCCTGAACCGTCAAGTCTCCGCATGATGGAAGTGGGCCAACGCTGATGCACTTTTTGATTCTTAACAGGTAACGTGGAGCAATCTGGCCACTACCCCTGCCGGAATCGGTAGTTGTGGCTGTTATCCCGAGTTCCTGTGGCGCACCGATTGGCTGGGGCCAGATCGCCTGCAACATGCGTTCGGGACGAGCGCTGGAGCGGGTGCTAAGAACGGTCCGGTCCTGCTCAATGGCTTAATGGCGGCGGGATCCCAACCCGATGGACCTCTGCCGGCAGACAGGGTGCGGTCGGTGGTCAGGTTGACGGTTCAGGCTTTTGGTAAGCAGGAAAGGAATCGTAATGCCGAGTCTCTTCCCGCGCTGCTCGGTCCTGTTTGCGGCACATCGGAATCTTTTGAAAACCAATTCACCTGACCTATTCGATCATGACGACCCCGCCAATGTTGCCGGTGAACTGCGTTATAGCCGCTGAACTAATGTACGAATTCCCAACCATGGTGATCGTGTTGGCGACAATCGTCATCGCCGTTGCTGTCGAACTGCTGCCGCCTGTAAAGGTGAGAGCTGCCGATGGGAAATACAGAAGTCCATTCATCAACTGAGCTGTCCCTCCAACGAAAGTTGAGGCAGTGGTGTTTAATCGGCTTTGAAAGAATTGAACTCCCTGCCAGGGTCCGCTGGTTGGAGCAGAGAGCGTAACCGTAGCGCCACCTGCCATGGAAACTCCGGCGGTATCGAGGTATATAGTAACCCCAGACCCTAGCAAGGTCGTTTGGCCGCCCATGCTGATTCCGTTTCTCACGATGTACAAGCCCGGGCTCAGGGTTAGAGTTGCGTGCCCCGTGAGGTTGATTCCCCCGCAATAGACGCCCGGGTTGATGGTATCAGTCTGCTGGGAACCAAGGCTGTAGCTATTGCTCGTGCAGTTGCCTATGGTCGGCGCGGCCATAGACGCAAACGGGTCGGAGACCGGGGCGACACCAGTCTGAGGCGCTGGCGAAATGGTGCCGCTTCCATTCCAGTTGCCCACGATTTGAGTCCTGGCGGAGCCCCTGGTAGTGATGGTTGCGCCACTGGACATGCTAATGGCCCCGCTGGAGTTGGAATTCGCGTACACCCCACATCCCGATTGCAACGACGTATTTCCATTCATACTGATAGCCGTGCCATTTGGGGCAAGAGCGACAACACAGCCCCCGCTATTGCCGGCCCGGTCACCGGTGGTTGTTCGGCCCATCACCGTGGCCGTCGGAAAGCCCAAAGCGGCGGAAAATAATTGTGGGATCTGCTCCTTAACGCGGGCCACCACCCAATAGCCGACGGTAACTCCTGTGGAGAATGGCGCGTTGCCCACCCCGGACTGGAAGGTGACAGTTTGCCGTCCGGCGTTAATGAACCCGTTATCCCTCGCGTACATGCACCCGGCCTGAATGTTATCCGCGGGGGGAGAAATGATCACTGCGGGGCACGAATATTCGTTCGCGTAACAGGCGACATGGGACGTGGAGCAGAGTGGGGCGCTCCCACCCGCGGCGGTGAACGCGGCCATGGCGGCTGCGTTTGCTCCAGCGTCCGAAGCAGTCTGTGCAGATTCCTGCCGGAAGTAAGCCCAACCTATATCCACGACCAGGCCCAGCATTCCGAGTAGCGGGATGATGGCCAGCGTAAACATGATTAACGTCTGGCCCGCCCGCGGGTCCCGCCGTTTCTTATCTGAAATACCCTGATGCGCGGAAATACCTGTCATTGAATCTAAGTAGCCTTTCGTCCGGAGAGACCTGTATGGATTCTGTTGGATCCTCGGTGAAACTGCTGCTGCCGGTCATCCCGATGGTGCCTGCAACAGGTGCTGCATAGTGTTGAGGGCATCGCGCACTTCAGAACACGATTTGCTGTGACGAACTGGCTGGCAGCCACACGGCGCCGTAACTCTGACTGCCCTGGCCCGGCCAGAAAAAGAGCAATGTCGACTGGAGGCGGAATTTCGCCGCGATGGTGATTCGCTTCCCAACCTGGTTGTCTGAGTTAGCGGCAGGGGGCCAGACCGTTGCATTTGTAAAACAGGTATTCAAGGGCGAGCAAATGGTACTTACCCCGCTATCGGTCGTGAATGTTACATTGACCTGGTTGCTCGGAACCCCGATACCGACCGCCGCGATCCTGTTAGCGATGGTTCCGATTGTCACAGAACAATTGTTCCCCGCCGACGTGCATCCCACGCCCTTGACAGCGACATAGCGGGTACCCTGGTGGATCGCGTAGGCCAGTGTGTGATAGTTCCACATGCCGAGCGAAAGCTGGAAAGTGGAGATCAGTAATATGATGGCGGCCAGCCCGGCCAGCGTGAACTCAATCATTGCACTGCCACGGGAGCTGTTTTGAGTCTCCGTAATCACCATAATCTAACCGCGTAGCCTCATCTTCACCGTTCTGGTGATGGTGAATTGCTTCTTCAGCATGCCGGGTATTGGTATCAGTGCAAGTGACGTGTAGGTTACTGATACCTGCGTCGCGATTGCGCCGTCCGGTCCGGTGATCAAGGCGGCACTTACAATGGGATTGGCTCCACACGCCGCGCCAATATTCGGAAGACTTGCCATTTCGGCCAGGACCAGAGTGCAGGCTGTTGTGGAATCGCCGGCGGTCGCGGCACTGCTGGAGGTGTAGAGCGCGGCGGATCGGACCGCCGCCTGCAATGAGATCAGCGCGTAAGCGTAGAAGCCCCAATCCAGAGCACCGATAAACAGGAAGAATACCCAGGGTCCCAGCAGGACGAGTTCCAGCATGGCGTTGCCGCGGCACCGCCGCTTCGCGTTGCTAATCAGAGTCAGTGTCATCCCGGTTCGTCTCGGTCCCTGGCCGTGCGGGGTAAAGCTCCCGCGCTTCCACGGTGCAATTGCCTGACCAGCAAGCTCTGCCCCGTTTTCATCGAGATAGGGCAGGTGCTTTCGGTTTGCGTATTGATATAAATACGAATTTGAGACTTGTGTCTCATAATGGCCGTTGCTGATTTTCTGAATGTCCGGAATTGCTTTTGTTTGCCGCAGCGACTTCCGGGTGTTGGCGTGCCCATCAACCGAAATGGCCCTGCAACATCAGTACGCCGAGGGTAATCAGATACGACCCATAACGCAGCAAGACGATGACGCACATCGCCATGCATGGAGGCAGCCCTCCAAACACGCTGGCGTCCGTCTCATCTGGCGGCTGCTGCCGTCCATTGCAGATTTTTCGTGGCTGATTCCGATCCTGTTCCTTTTCGGTCGCATGAACGGCCTTACAACTCTGCTCGGTGACGGGGATACCGGCTGGCATATACGAACCGGCCAATGGATACTGGCCAATGGCCGGGTGCCCCGTCAGGATATCTTCTCGTTCACCAGGCCGGGCCAGACCTGGTATGCGTGGGAATGGCTGTCCGACGTCCTGATGGGATGGCTGCACCAGACCGGGGGAATGCAGGCGGTGCTGCTTGGGGCCATACTCCTGATCTGCCTTACGTTCGGCCTTGTCTATCGCATGATCCTGCGTAAGAGCGGAAGTGTTCTCATTTCCTTCGTCCTGACGGCCATCGCGGCCGCTGGGTCTTCGATTCACTGGCTGGCCCGGCCCCATCTGTTTACCATGTTGTTTCTGGTCGTTTTCTACTCGGTACTTGAGGCGAAACGAACGCGATTGCTGTTCATTCTGCCAGTCGCGACCGTCATCTGGACCAACCTGCACGGCGGGTTCCTTGCAGGAATCATCCTGATCTGCGGGTACGCCGGGGGGGAACTTGTCGCGGCGATAGCAGCGCAGGACAGCGAAGGTCGTCGCACAGCCGCCGGGCGGAGCGGGCGCTACGGTCTGGCTGCGATCGGCTGCATGGCCGCGACCCTGATTAATCCTTATACTTGGCACTTACACGCGCACCTGATTCGTTTTCTTACAAATCCGGCATATTTCCAGAACACCTCAGAGTTCATGTCGATAAGCTTCAGGCACCCGCTGGCGCCATTTTTTGAGCTCATGGTGCTGCTGGGCGCGGCCACGTCATTCTGGAGCATCACACAGAGACGCTTCGTTCCGCTTGTGTTGCTGGCCGGCTGGACACATATGGCGCTCCAATCTGCGCGCCATATTCCTCTGTTCATGATCATCGCCGCTCCGCCGATTGGCCTCGCCCTCGCCGAATGGCTGGAGCTGGTTCCCGGAAAAGCCGCCCGCAGCGCGCTGCAGAAAGTGTTTCGCGCCATTGATTCCTTGTCTGCCAGGCTGAATGCGGCGGACTCGGGCGTTCACTGGCATGTAGTGCGCCCGGCCGCGATACTCCTTCTGGGAGTGATGATGTACGGACATAATCCTCCACCACGTCTCCAGGCCAGATACGACGCCAGAGCGTTTCCATCGGCTGCGCTCGCAGCGTTGCGAGATTCGGACCGAATTTTTACCAGTGAGACCTGGGGCGGCTACCTTATCTACCAGCGATACCCTGCAAAGGTTTTTCTGGACGGTCGGGCGGACTTCTATGGTCCGGAGTTCGTGGCTGAGTCCGGCGACATCATGGGCGTTCACTACAACTGGGAAGCGAGGATGGCCGCATACGACATCGATACTGCGGTTCTTGTTGCGGATGCCCCGCTCGCCGGCGCCCTGAAGGGCTCCCAAAAGTGGCGTGTGGTTTACGATGACGGCCTGGCGGTTGTCTTCCGAAAGCGTGCGCCGTTGTGAGTCGGCCAGTGGCCGTTTGTCGAACCGTGGCTCAGGTTGAGACTGAATCTCAAAAAAAGAGTACCTCCTTATTTGCCGTTGCGGGCCGATTTTCCTAACCTTTAGAAAACAATGGAGCGTCACACAAACTCGCCCCTGATCACGTTTGGTTCCAAGCTTGCACTGAGTAAAGTGCATCACGGAACTGAAAATCAACTTCGAGCGCGAAAGAGCATGACCAATATTCTTAATCGATTAGTCAGGGACGAGCAGGGGCAGGATCTTATTGAATACACATTATTGATCGCGTTTGTGGCCCTTGCCTCGGCCGCCCTGTTCATAGGTGCCGGCAGCAGCATCAGCGGCATTTGGGGCTCCACCAACTCAACCCTCACCAACGCAAACAATTCAGCGAGCTAGCGAACGCGGGCCGTGGCCACCAGGCTACGGAACAGCAGACGAACCAACCACCATTCCAGGAGAACACGAAAATGAAAACATTGATCAAGAACTTTAAAAGCTTTACTAATGACGAGCAGGGACAGGACCTGATTGAGTACACGTTGCTGATCGCGTTTGTGGCCCTTGCCTCGGCCGCCCTCTTCATCGGTGCGGGCAGCAGCATCAAAGGCATCTGGACCTCCACCAACTCGCAACTCACGACTGCCAACAACGCGGCCAGCTAGGCCGGCCGGTAATCATTGGTGCGTCCGGGACCGCCTGGTCCGGACACTCGGCAATAATCTCTGGAGACAACACGGTGAAGGCATTCTTCAAATTGTTGGTACGAGACGGGAAGAGCGTGGATGTTCTCGACTTAATATTGCTGATCGCAATATTAATTGTGGGCTCATCACCGCTGCTTCCCGTGCGCTGATCCCAGCCAGTTTACTTCGCTCCGGCAGGCCGCCAACATCACCAGGAAGCAAGAAATCTTCGGCGGCACGTCAATTTAAATGAATAGACGCTTTATATCGGTTTTAATGTTCGCGTTCGTTGTTGCGGCAGGCGCGAGCATGGTCCTCTACCGCCTGGTGGTGGGACGCATAACGGCTACGGCTCCGGCCGCAACCACCTCGATCACCGTGGCTACGAAGAATCTCGATGTTGGTGCGGTGATTGCGGATACGGATCTCCGTGTCGCGGCATGGCCCGGCGCTGTCCCGCAGGGAGCAATCCTCAAGTCGTCCGCCGCGCTCGGAAGAGTTATTCTGGCTCCAATCTACGCGAACGAGCCGATCACTGAGAGCCGCCTCGGTGCTTTGGGTGCTGGCGGAGGACTCACTGCGACGATCCCGACCGGGATGCGCGCAGTCGCTATCCGGGTGAACGAGGTTGTTGGCGTTGCCGGATTTGTTGTGGCTGGCACGCACGTGGATGTGCTTGTTTCCGGTAATCCATCGACGAGCGGAGCTGGTTCGGGCGGCACTGTCACACGAACTCTGTTGCAGAATATCTCCGTCCTCTCAGCGGGCCAGGATTTCAAAAAGGACGCGGAAGGCAAGCCCGCCACGGTCCAGGTGGTGAACCTTCTGGTGACGCCGCAACAAGCCGAAATGCTGAGCCTCGCCAGCAGCCAAATGACCCTGCAGCTGGTGCTTCGAAACCCCCTGGATACAATCATTACCACCACTCCCGGCATCACGCTGGCCAGCATCTTTTCAGGCGAGGTAACAAGGCCCGCTATTGGGGTTCTTCCGCGCGTAAAAGTGTTTCGCGCACCGGCCGCAAACCCGCAGCCTGTAGCTGTGCTTGCTGTAGCAACAGAGCCGGTGGAATCACCCCGTATGGAAATCATTGAGGGCAGCAAACGCACTGAGGTCAGGCTGCAAAAACAAACGGTGATTCCGTGATGGACTGGCTGCGTCACTATTGCGGCTTTTTGTTCGCGGCCTGGATGCTGGTACCTGGCGGCTTCGCAGCGGATCTTCCAGACAATCATGCGCTCTCGGTTTCCGTCGGCAAGTCGCTGATAATCGACAGTAAAGCTGACATCGTCCGGGTATCGGTCGCCGGCGCAGGCATCGCTGCAACTGTTGCGATCAACGCCCGCGAAATACTCGTGAACGGTCTCATGCCGGGCGAGACCAGCCTTCTGATTTGGGAAGCCGACGGCACACGCCTGGTCTACAACCTGACGGTGCACCCAAGCTCCGCGAAGCTCGACGTTGTTCGCCAGCAACTTGCGTCCGAGCCAGGAAGCGAAAACGTCACTGTTGACTTTGAAGGCGACACAGTATTCCTGCGCGGCACCGCGAAAGACCTCGTGAGTGCGGAGCGCGCCGTGGTTATTGCAGGCACTCTCGGCAAAGTTGTCAACCTGCTCTATGTAGACGTGCCTCAGGTGAAGGCGCAGGTTCTGTTAAAAGTTCGGTTCGCTAACGTGGAACGCTCGGCCTCGCGCGAAATAGGCATGAATCTCATAACCACAGGGCATTTCGCCACTCCGGGCGGGACTTCCACGGGCCAGTTCACTCTGGGCGATGCCTTGAACCTGCTTCTGTTCAGGAAGGACTTCAACCTTTCGGCCACGCTGACCGCGCTCCAGAACAACAACCTGGTTGAGATTCTGGCCGAGCCCAATCTGCTGGCAATCGATGGCCAGGCAGCCAGCTTTGTGGCAGGCGGAGAATACCCTTACCCGACTGTCCAAAGCGGAAGCGGGGGGGCCACGGGTGCGGTCACGATCGCATTCCGCGAATTTGGAGTGAAGATCAAATTTCTGCCCAACGTGACTGCCCGCGGCACCATCCGGCTGCATGTCACTCCGGAAGTGAGTTCGCTTGATTTCGCTAACGGGCTTGTCTCTCAGGGTTTTCACGTCCCGGCGCTTGTGACCAGGCGCGTCGACACCGAAGTGGAACTGGAAAGCGGGCAGAGCTTCGCGATTGCGGGCCTTCTGGACAACCGCGTAACGGAGACGCTGAGTAAGGTGCCGGGAATCGGGGATGTCCCGATTTTGGGGAGACTCTTTCAGAGCCGGACACACAACACTACCAACTCGGAGTTGTTGATTATCATCACACCGGAATTGGTGAGGCCCGTACCGGCTGGAGACCCTGTCCCCGACCTGGTTCGGCCCACAGAATTTCAGACAGGAGCAGCGCCCCGCACACCAGGGATGGAAGTAACAGGTCCCGTGCCGCTTACGCAGCCGAACAAGACGGTTCCCGTAGAACAACTGCAGAAGCAGAGAGCGCTTCAGCGTGGTGAAGATTCTGCCCCGCCTGAGTCAGCGCCTGCGCAAGTAGCGCCGCCCCCTCCTGGCCAGGCGGAAGTCCCCATAAAGTGATCACCGTTTCACTTGCGGTTCAGGATAAAACACTCTGGTCCGAGGTACATTCCTTTCTACAGGGGCAACCGGTACAGATTGATTGTGAACAGCCTCAGGCAGTCGATCTGAGTGCGTTCCTGACTGCTCTGGACCGTTCACGCCCTGACGTCGTGCTTATTGATGTCAGCGTCCTCAGCGAAACTATGGGGGATGCCGTAAGAAAGATTCGGGTATCTACTCCGGGCTCGATAATCGTTGCATTGAATACCACGGACGTAAGCGGGCCAGTGCTGGAGTGCTTCCGGGCAGGCGCGGATGAATACCTCTTCCCGCCACTCGCAGAGGGCTTGAAGCGCGCACTGGAGCGCCGCGAGGCGGAACGCAAAAAGTCTGACAGTGGAAAGCCCTCGGGCAATGTCCTCGCCTTCCTGTCTGCTAAGGGCGGTTGTGGAGCGACGACCCTGGCCTGTCACGTGGCAGTGGAACTGAGCCGTCTCAACCAGCGCGTATTGCTGGCCGATCTTGATGTAAATGCCGGCATGGTGGCCTTTCTCATGAAATCGAAATCCCCCTATTCCATCGCGGACGCGCTGAACAACGTTCACCGGCTGGACGCAAGCTACTGGAAGGCGCTGGTCTCAAATGGCATTCCAGGCCTTGAGGTCATTTCAGCACCGACCGTAATGGCGGCCAGGCAGGAGGCGAAGCTGGATGAGATTCGCCAGGTATTGGGATTTACGCGGAAGCAATATCAGTGGACCGTGGCTGATGCCGGTGGAGGTATGAACCCGTCAACGATGACTGCGCTGGAGTTGGCGGACGAGGCATGCCTCGTGACAACGACCGAAATTCCCGCATTGCACCAGACCAAACAGATTCTGCAGAAGCTGCTGGACGTGGGCTATAAGCAGGATCGTCTGCGGCTGATCCTCAACCGCGTCCCGAAGCGTT
>JAUZEU010000691.1 GCA_030838885.1 Bryobacterales bacterium
ACGAATTACTTGGCGAGATCGGTAACGTAATCCGTCATGCGGACGACCTTCCTTCCGCTCTGACGCGGATTCAATCGCTTCTTGCCAGTCACTGCGGCGGAGCGCTTCTGATTATCCGCCCCGCATCATCGGGCGCCGTGCTGCCAGCTGTGCCAGCCGTTTACGCGTTTCTGGAATCCCGTCAATACCCTTTTCGCGGTCTCTACATGGCGCCCGTCAACTCCGGCGGCCGTGCGGTGGGCACGCTCCTGGCCTGCATCGGAACATGGGGCGCGCCGGGAGATCTGCTGGCGCGCATCACGGTCTTCGTCGGTCAGCAACTCACTGCTCTGGCCCGGCGCCTGGCCCTGCCATCTATCGAATACGCGGAGGCTGCATAATGGGTCGCCTGCTGCAACTTCTGTCGCGCGCATCCGCTTCCAACTCCTGGTGGCCCGGCTGCCCGGAGTTTGCTCTTCCTGATGTAGTTCCCGACCCGCCCCTTAAGGTCCTGCTGGTGGTCGCACATCCGGACGACGAATCGGAGTGCGCCGCCACGCTCTACCGCATCACGCACGAACTCGGGGGCGTGGTCGATCAGGTGATCGTCACCAACGGCGCCGGGGGACAGAACTTCTCCACGCCCGCGCTCGACTATTACGGCCTGTCCCGCAACGAGGGCATCGCAAAACTGCTGCCCAGCCTGCGGCGCCGTGAAGTGATGGGCGCGGGCCGCATCATCGGCATACGCCATCACTACTTTCTGGGCCAGGAAGACGCCGGCTTTACTCTCGATCCGGGTGAAGGCCTCCGAAGCTGGGACCTGCCACGACTCCGGCATAAGCTGCGAAATCTTTTGCATTCCGAACAATACGATCTGGTGCTGACTTTGTTACCTGCTCAGGACACTCACGGGCACCACCAGACTGTCGCCGTGCTGGCTCTCGAAGCGGCTGCGGCTATGCCTCTGGCCTCGCGACCGGCCGTCGCTGGAGTGCGCGCCGGATCGCCGGCGAATGGCACCGTTCCTGTGTTCAGTGAGCTTACCGGGTTCCCCGCCACACGCACCACCAGCGGCGCACCCGTCTGGTCTTTCGACAGGCGTACACCTCTGAAACACAACGCTGCACTAAACCACAGCATCATCGTTCACTGGGTCATTGCCGAGCACAAGTCGCAGGGCATGTTCCAGATGGAGTACGGCCGCCATACCCACGAATACTTCTTGCAATTCGCCACGGGCAGCGAGCGCTGGGACGCGCTCTGGCAAAAGTTCGCGGAACTGGGTCCGGTGACCCGGCAACTTGCCACCGCGGAGGCCGCATGAGTGTCGCGCCGGACCGTCTGCCGATTTTCGAAAGCAGCCTCTCGGCAATTGCCAGGGTCGCCTTTCAGGAAACCAAAGCTACAGGCTTCGCACTTTTCCAAAAGACGGACGAAGCCCCTGGCCTGCTGCGCGTAGCGGCTCGGGGCGCGGAGATTTCCGCACGCGCGCTCGAGCAAGCTGAAACTCTGCCACTGGTTGCGTTTCCGCTCCACACGGAAGGGGCGCCGGATGGCTTCGTAGCGTTCTCGTTTCCGGATCGCGTTGCTTCCACCCAGGCGCGGGAATCTTTGAACCGCTTGCGCGAGGCGATTGAAATCATCTGGGCCGCGCGCCACCCGAATGCGCGCTACTTCGATCTCCTGGTCGGCATCACCAACCTCGAAGCGCGCCTCATCGACTCGAAGATAGCCGACCGGGCACAGGGACTTCTCACCGGCGAGCGTGGCCTCGATCCTCTTGCTGCCGTAGTAATCCACGTGAAAACCGTGGTGCGCTCCGGCGCCACAAGCAGCACTCTGGAAAACATCCTAAAGGGACTCGAAGATGAGCTCGACGAAAGACGTGTTACTGGTCAGGCCAAAGCGCTCCTGCAGGCCACGCATTCGCTTTCGGAAAACCAGGCGTACACGCACCTCAGGCTGCTGAGCCGCAAATCCCGCCGTCCGCTGAAAGATGTCGCGATGGACGTGATTGCAACCACAGCTTTAAAAACTAACGCCGCATACCTCCGCGCGCCAGGCCAGAGTAGTCGATTCCCTGCACGCCGGCTGGTACCTGCAAACCCGCAAGGCGCAGCAGGGTCGGCATGATATCCGGCTGATTGATCGGCGTGGCAACGCCTCGTCCGCGCCGGCCCAGACCGCGTGGATACCGCAGCAGGAACGGCACGCGAATTGACTCGTCCCACGGATGCAGCTTAGTGGTGATGCCCTGCGACCACATCATGTCGCCATGGTCCGATGTAAAGATCACGATGGTGTCGTCCGCAATGCCCGCACGGTCCAGTGTTGAGAGCAATCGTCCCAGACAGGCGTCCAGCGCCGCCATGTGTGCAAAGTAACCGCGCAGAATCGGCTCCGCTTCTTTGCGGTGGACCTCCGGCACGTTCGGACGGAAGCGGACGGGTCTCTCCGCGTATTGCGAACGGTAACGATCCGGCGCCGTCTCGTAGGGGAAATGCGGCGGTCCAAGGGATAAAAACAAAAAGAATGGCTCCTTCGAAGCGGCGTGCCCGGCTATAAAACGGCAGGCATCATCCGTCTGCGAATCGGCGTCGTATCCCGGACAGTATTTCGGACCCGTATCATCCCCTTCGTTATAGAGCGAATGATTGTATTCATGGCTGCATTCGCAAGCCTTCCAGTACTTAAAACCCTTCCGCTTGTCCACCGTAATGGGCGCGAGCCGCCGCCCATAATTTCCATCCGGACTGCCATACAGATGCCACTTGCCGATGTAGCCAGTGCTGTAACCGGCGCGTGAGAACACCTCCGCAAGCGTGGGGCTGTTCGGCTGCAGTTCCACATCGTTGATGAAGACCCCATTGGTGAGCGGGTACTGACCGGTCATCAGACTCGCCCGGGCCGGGCAGCACACCGGAGTGCCAGCCACAGCATTCTCAAAATTGATACTCTGCGTGGCCAGTCGGTCGAGCACCGGGGTGACTACATTGGCATCGCCGCTATAACCGGTGGACTGCGCCCGCCATTCATCTGGAAGAATAAACAGCACGTTCGGGGGGCGCGTTTTTCCTCGGCCTGCGGCAGCAAGCGCGGAAGACTGCAGAAAGTGGCGGCGGCTGGGTTGCATCTTCAGAACGTGTGCTGCGCCGGAAAACCGCGCGGATCCAGTTGACGGGGCGCCACATCCGCCGTACGAACGTACCAGTTCAGCATCCGCGCCTCAAGCGATGCTTGTGTAGCCGCATAGGTCCGCTCTCCGTGCACGTTGTGAAGTTCGCGCGGGTCTTTGGCCAGGTCGTAAAGTTCGCTCTGGCCGTCTGGCCTCACGATCAGTTTGGTGTCCAGAGTGCGTACCATTGTGCTGCGGGTAATAGTCTCCGGATGCTCGTTTTGCAGCTTGACCTTCGGGTAGTAAATGTTCTCGGGAGTGCTGAAGTCTTGCAGAGGTTCGAAGCACTGCGGTTCGTAGACGTTGTACCCGCCTTCGCAAAACGCGGCTCTTTGAGGGTCGCCGGGTTTCCCGCTGAGTTGCGGCGAAAGACTTCGGGCAAAGTGGGTGTGGCGGGCCGGAATGCCGCTTAGTTCGAGCGATGTAGCCATCACGTCATACAACTCCACAATCTCCTTCGAGACGTGGCCTTGCTTATTGCCGGGAACGCGCGCGATCAGCGGTATTCGCGTCAGCGTGTCATCCATGGCGCTGGGCCATTTTTCGACAAGACCGAAATCACCCGCCCACTCACCGTGGTCGGCGAAAGAGAATATTGCCGTGTCATTCCTGTGATTGGCTTTGTCCACAGCCTCCAGCAACTCTCCCAGCAGCCAGTCGCTGTAGCTCACCATGCCAAGGTAAACCGCCTGGATCCTGCGAAAGTCTTTGTCGGAAAGCCGATCCAGGCGCCGCGTCGTCCGGATTGCTTCATGAAAGTTCGGCTTGCGCGCCAGCCCCGGTGGCCGCAGCGGTGGCAGATCGGAAGGCTTGTACATATCGTGAAAGTCTTCCGGAGCGCTGAACGGCGGATGCGGCCAGATCAGTGGCAGGTAGATACAAAACGGTTTGTCCTGCGGACGCGAAAGAATCTCGATGGCGCGCTGCAGATTCTGATAATCGGATGTCTTTCTGCGGTCGGGAGTCTTGTCGTAGAGGAATGAATAGTAGAGCGGGTCGTCCGGCTTCCAGGGATTCTTATAGTTCGCCCGGTCGCCGGACTTCGAATCCCATTCCGTAACACTGAGAGGAAACGAATCCGTGGATAGCAGATCGTTTTTGCCAAAGAAGTAGACGTTGTAGCCGTCCTCCTTCTGATAGCGAAGCAGGTTCGGCTCGTCCGGGTGCAGCCCGTAATACAGGCTGCGGTGCCCGCGAACGTGGACCGGCCAGCCCGTCATCATGCTGCAGCGCGAAGGTGCGCAGACAGTGTTTTGCACGTGGCACTGATCAAACCGCACGCCTTCGGCCGCAAGGCGATCGAAGTTCGGGGTTTTAACCAGCGGATGCCCATAGCAGGCAAGGCTTTCTGCCCTTAGTTCATCGGGCATGAAGAAGATCAGGTTCTGGCGGCGATTCGTTTGCTGCGCTTGCAATGCCTGTGGCAGGGCGGATATTCCGGCGGCCGTACCCAGGAAACTGCGACGAGTGGCGGAGATGCTCATTGGTAGCTCGCGTGTGCCATCCGTCCTCAGGCCACGACCTGCGTTTGTTCTTTTGGCGATATACCGGAGGGGTCGTTCACCTGGGCTCCATGCGGCGCCGGCACGGGACCCTTCAGCAGCGGATCATCCGTGTTCTTCATCCAGCGATCCAGCCGCGCGCGCATCTCAGTCAGCACTTCCTGCGCCGATGGATCCGCCACCAGGTTGTGGTGCTCAGTGGGATCGAAGACCAGATCGTACAGCGATTCCGCAGGGAGTTGATGATCCTGCCAGCCGTGCTTCAGCCACACAGTTTTGCTGAGCCCGTCATCGCAGTTCGGAAGCACAGGAGTCTTCCGCTCGCCGTAGCGGCGAATATACTTCCACCTATGCGTCCTGACGGCCCGCTTGGGCTCGTATGCAGCGTGATAGTTCACTTCGGCAAAGACTTCGTCGTTGATTTCCTGAGTCACGCCTGTCAGGACCGGCAGCATGGACTTGCCTTGCAGCCAGGCAGGTTTGGCGATCGCCAGCAACTCACAAACAGTGGGAAAGATATCTAGCTGTGAGATCAGGGAATCCGAAACCTTGCCGCCCTGGAACGCATTTGGACCGCGCATGATTAGGGAGACGCCCCACCCGAAGTCCTCCAGATTGCACTTCATCAGCGGGAAGGAGACGCCGTGGTCCGTAGTGCTGATCACAAGAGTGTTGGCGGCAAGCCCGTTACGTTCCAGAGCACCAAGTACCTTGCCGATGCCGTCGTCCAAAATGCGCGCGCTCGCGTGATACCCGGCCATGTCGAGACGCGTTTCCGGAGTGTCGGGCACGGGTACGGGCGGCTGCAGGTAGCGGGGGTCGTCCGCTGCCGTGGGTTTGGGATATTCGCGATGCGTTTCGAAAAAGCCGACATCCAGAAAGAACGGCTGCTTCGGCTTTCGGTCGAGAAATGCGACGGCTCCCGGCGCCACATCAATTGCGCTCGTCGTCCTGGGCCGAAGCACTTCGTCATATCCGATAGTGTCCGGTTTGGCGGCTACGTGCTGCACTCCTGCGAGCGCGGATGTGTACCCGGTGGTCCGGAGCGTGTGAACGATGTGCTGCTTGTAGTCGTTCAGCGTGAACCCGCGATGCGCCAGTCCGGTCATTCCGTTCTGATGCGCGCACTGCCCGGTCAGCAGTGCGGCGCGGCTGGGTGAACACGTGGGCGCCGCGCTGAAAGCCCGCCGGAACAGAACACCTTCCGACGCCAGCCGCTGCAGGTTGGGAGTTGGAACAGGGTAACCATACGGCTGCAGATATCTTCCGGAATCGTGCGAGTGGATGTACACGATGTTCGGGCGGGCGGAATCCGCGGCGGTTGCCGTCTGCAGCGCCGCGGGCAGCAGACTCACGCCCGCGCCGTCGGTGGCCAGTTTCCGAATGAACTGCCTTCTGGATTTACGGGGATTCATAGATGCACGCTCATGTGGATTGTTCCTAAATTCGCTTGCCGCGAGAGAGGTAGCGGGCTGCGCCATAACGGTCGGGCGCTAAGCCGTTCGAGTTCCGTGCCTTCACATCTCCATACGGGTCCTCAAAGCGGTTCATCATCTCGTACAGGCGCGCCCGCATATCATCGGCGTAACGGGTGTAGTCCGGGTCGTATGCCGCATTGTGCATCTCTTCCGGATCCCGTTCGAGATCGTAAAGCTCATCGATGTCGAAACCGTTGAAGACGTATTTGAACCGGTCAGAGATGGCAAGGCGCTGTGTGTAGAGAAATTCTCCCCCGTAGTATGCGCCCAGAATCTCTTTGCTCCAGTCTGTCCGGCCGGGTTGGTCGAACAGGGGCACCAGCGATCTGCCGTCGTTCCACGGTAACGCCGTGGCGCCAGCCGCCTCAACGTACGTGTAGGCAAGATCATGCGTCTGTACCAGAGCCGAGGTGCGGGTTCCGCTCTTGATCCGCTTTGGCCAGCGCACGATCATGGGCACGCGGTAGCATTCTTCGTAAGGGATCCAGCCTTTGATCCACATACGATGTGCGCCAGCCATGTCTCCGTGATCCGTCGTAAACACCACAATCGTGGTCTCTGCCTGCCCGCTGTCGTCCAGCGCTCTTAGAATGCGGCCGATCTGATCGTCCAGCTGCTCTGTATACGCATAATAATGCGCACGGCTTTGGCGATAGTCGGCTTCGGTAATAGCGCCCCATGACTCTGACTCGCGGCGATGCAGTCCGGGCTTGCCCGCAAACGTGTCCTGAAAGCTCTTCGGTATCGGGATGGACCGCGGGTCGTAGCGGTCCAGATACTGCCTGAGCGGCAGATAGGCATCGTGCGGCGCCACGAAGTGGGTTTCCAGATGCCACGGCTTCTTCCCTTTCGCAAAGCGTCCCATCATCCTAATGGATTGCTCCGCCGTGCGATATTCGGTCGTCGCCTCCACCGGACCTTCCTGCACGCCCCACATGGTAAACGGCTTGCTGCCAGGCCAGGTCATTGTCCTGTGCGGCGTGGTGCGAAGCTTCTCTTCCGGTTGCTTCACGCCATCAGGATTCAGATCGATTTTCTCCAGTATCTTCGGGTTGCAGCCACTCACGCCTGCAACTTCGTGGTAGCCGAAATCAAGCGGAGAACGATCCCAGCTGGCGTGCCACTTACCCACATATCCCAACTGGTAACCGGCATCGCGCAGGCGCTGAGAGTAAAGAACGACATCCGGAAACATGTCCCGGTGCACGGAGGGCGACGAGTGAATCTGGTTATAAACACCGTTATGCCAGTGATAACCGCCCGAGAGAATCATGGCTCGAGCCGGGCAGCAGACCGCGGACGGCGTATAGCTGCGTTCGAACAGCAGGCCCTCTGCAGCCAGACGATTCAGGTTCGGCGTGTGGCACAATGAGCGGTCTGCGATGCTGGCCCACTGCTGCTGGTCGCTCATGATGTGCAGAATGTTGGGCCGCCCTGCCGCGGCCTGTTCATTCTGTTGAGCCATTCCGGCAGCAGTGCTGGCTCCGGCAAGAAATGTTCGTCGGTTCATTGCGAAATCAGCCATTCAGGGGCCTGTCTAATGTTCTCAGAATTCGAACTTGGCTCCGAGCTGAATCTGCCTTGCGGGTCCGGAGCTTGTAATGGTGCCAAACGCGGAAGAACCGAAGGTGCTGTTCGGAGTGCCCAGGTTCGTGTGATTGGTGGAGTTAAGAAATTCTCCCCTGATCTGGAACATCTTCTGCTCGGTGAACTTGAAATCGCGCAGCAGCGACGCATCCACGTTAATCAGCCCGGGGGCGCGGAGGATATTGCGCCCCTCGTTACCGAACTGATAGATTCCCGGCTGAGCGAAGGCACCGGTGTCAAACCATCTCTGAACGCTTCGCTGGTCGAATGGAAGGTTCGCGTCGCTCAGGACGTTGGCACGCTGAGAGCCTGAGGAGAACGCATTGGTCGAATTCGTTTGCGTGATAACCGTGAACGGCGCGCCACTTTGCAGAGTCGTAACAGTGGCTACCGTCCAACCGCCGATGACATTGCCGAGCACGCCGCTGGACAGCCATTTCCGTCCTTTGCCGAAGGGCAGGTCGTAAACCGAACTGAAGACAAAACGGTGCCGCACATCATTGGATGAAGGGCCCCAGTCCGCGGCGCGATTGTAGTAATTGGAATAAGCGCCGTTATCCTGACCCAGAGACGATCCGCCCTCGAAGCTGTTGTCGAGAAACTTTGACCAACTATAGCTGGTCACCATATTCAAGCCATTTGAGAAGCGTTTCTGAGCGCGCACGAATCCACCGTAGTAAGTGGCGTCGGCAATGGTCGGGCTCAGAATGGTAACGTTGCTGAACTGCGGATAAGGCCGGTTAGCCTGAGATGACTGACCCGGCCCAAGCACGTTCGGTGCAATCTGGTTGATGGAAAGGTTCGAGTTTGGCAGCTTGTGCGACAGGTTCGCCAGCAGCGAAACTTCGACCACGAAAGATGCCGGCAGTTGATGCTGCACACTCAGATTGAACTGTTGTGAATAGCCCGTGCTGCGCGTCGGATCAAAGTAAGTCACTGCCGTGTTGGGATTCGTCCCCACTGGCACCGCGCCGAAGGAATCGCTCAGAACAGGCGACGCGGCAGTGGCGGGCACTCCGTTTCTCAGATAAAAGGGTGCCGTGATTCCGTTATCCGGACTGTTCAGCGCGGAGTTGACACTGAAGCCCAGATTGGCTGACGCTGGCTGGCCGGTATCGAAAGGGTGGGCGAAGAAGATACCGTATCCACCGCGCACAGCGGTCAGGCCCGATTGGAACGGTTTCCACGCAAACCCCAGCCTGGGGCCAAAATTGTTCCAGTCCGTGGTGTAAGGCTGCGCAGGAAACCCATTCAGGCCGGCGAACTTCACCACGCCCGGAGTACCAGAGACCGGGTTGATTTGGTGGCTGTCAAAACCATTCATCCTGCTGTTGACGTCGGTAATCGGTGTGTCCGTCTCCCAGCGCAAACCAAGGTTTAAGGTCAGGTTCCTGGTTACGGTGAAGTCGTCCTGTGCAAAGCCGGCGAGGTAATAGCTGTAGCGGTTGAGTACCTGAGTCTGCGACTGGGAAAACGCGGTCGGAAAACCTAAAAGCAGCGAAGCTGCCCCGCTGCCGGTTGTGGAATCTCCGGGTTGCCCGGTCGGCTGAGTCGAAAACGAGAATGCACCGGAAGCGGTAGACAGATTCACTTCGTAGTTGAGCGATTTGCGCACTTCGAAGCCGAACTTCATCGCGTGCCGGCCCTTGATCCACGAGAGATTATCCACGTACTGATAGTTCTGAATAGGGTACTGCCGCCGCTCCTGTGCAGTTGATCCGAGTGCGCTGTATCCGGCCGGCGCGAAGTTCGGGAACGCGAGATTGGAAACGCCGGAAAGCCCAAGAGCCTCCACAGCGTTGCTGCCGACGCCCAGCGTCAGAGCGTGAGCGATGCGGTTTCCATAGTTGAACCGCGCGTCATTCACCAGTGTCGGGCCGAATACATGTGTCCAGAAGGCATAGATATATTGCTGGTGCGCCAGAATGTAACCGGTCGGGTCCGCCGCGGCGTTTGTATACGCACTGGCGTTGTCATTATTGCCGCTGTTGAACAGATAGCGGGCAGTAACTCTGTCTTTATCGCTGAACACGTGATCTACTTTGCCGATGTAAAAGTTGCCATTCAGTCCGGTAACCCCGTTGGCCCGGAAGTTATTCGCTCCGGTGATGTTATCCGGCGAGCGGTTGGGTAACGGATAGTAACTCAGAACCTTAAGTGCCACAGGGTCGAGGAGGTTCTGGGGAATGACATTGCCCGGGAACGCCGAGCGAACGAATTTGCCTCCCACAAGCTGCGTGGTCGCGGGATCGTAAATGGGAATAAGCTGACCTTTGGCGTTGAAGGTTTGAGAAAAGTCTCCACCGCGCTGAAGTAGGGTCGGAACGGTTAGAGTGGTTACCGTGCCAACGCGTTGCCGCTGGCCTTCATAACCGAAAAAAAAGAATGTCTTGTTCCTTCGAATCGGTCCGCCGATGGTGGCGCCGAAAACGTTGTAGCGCAACTCGGGCGCAGTCTTGCTTCCGTTCGCGACAGGCGCGAAATACCCCGGCGCGTCAAACGCGTCGTTTCGCAGGAACTCATACCCGCTGCCGTGGAACTGGTTGGTGCCTGATTTGGTGGTCTCAATGATCACCCCGCCTGCTGAGGCGCCATATTCGGCAGAGTAGTTATTTGAGAGGATGCGGATTTCCTGCACCGTTTCAGCTGGCGGATCAAGGTCAACCTGTCCGACCCCCAGACGCATGTTTTGTCCCGATGCCCCGTCAATCCAGAACATCTGGCTCTGCGTACGACCGCCAGCCAGGCTGAAATTTGGTTTTTGCCCTGCGTCGTAACCGACGAACACTGCCGCCGGGCTCAGATTGACCACGTTCATCGTGCGGCGATTCCCGATGGGCAGG
>JAUZEU010000328.1 GCA_030838885.1 Bryobacterales bacterium
ATCAACCGGCGTTTGAGTGGCAGGCTCCCGGTAATGCAGGGGCGTTTCGGGTTTCCATTTACGATTCCGATTTTGAACTGGTGGAGTCGAGCGGCACGGTGCAGGGCCGGGTATGGATTTCGAGAAAACCGCTGCCGCGTGGAAAAATCTTCAACTGGACTGTATCCGCGATTATGGACGGTACGAGAGTAACTGCGCCTCGCCCGCCCGAACCGGAGGCACGATTCCGGGTGGCCAGCGCTGAGGAGGCCAGGCAAATGGACGCGGCGCGGAAAGCTGCACCAGCGTCAGATCTTCAAATTGCACTGGCTGCAGCACGGCTGGGCTTCCGGGACGAGGCCCGGGAGGCGCTGCGCCGTCTGCAGGCTCAGAACCCGGGCTCACCGCTGGCGCAACAACTGCTGGAAAATTTCCCCGCAAAATAGTCGAGGTTCGTGGTAATTCGCCCCTCCGTTCCGCATCCGTACGCTTTTAAAGGAGGAGTACAAATGAAAAGCAGATGGGTATTTACGACAATGCTGGGTTTCGCAGGCCTTGCGTCCGCGCAAAACCCGGTGGTGAACACTAACGGAGTAGTCAATGTGGCCAGCTTCGCGTTCGCGGGTTTACCGAACGGCGATATCGCGCCGGGATCGATGGTAGTAATCTTCGGGACTAACATGGGTCCGGCAACCCTGCAGCAGGCCGGTACCTATCCGCTGCCGACCTCGCTCGGTGGTACTTCGGTGAAAGTGACGTCGGGCGGCACGATTACCGACGCGATCATCAACTACACTTCGGCCGGGCAGATTGCAGCGATTATCCCGTCCAACACGCCCCCCGGCAGCGCGAGTCTGATCGTCACGTACAACGGAAAAGCGAGTGCGCCGGCGTCATTCAAAGTAGTGAGCAACAGCTTTGGTGTGTTTGCGGCAAATCAGGGCGGCAGCGGGCCAGGTATCATCGCCAATGCGGCTTCGAAGGTGTTCGGCCTGAACAGCGCGGCGAACCCCGGCGAGGCTGCGGTGATCTGGGGAACAGGCCTGGGCGCGGTAAACGGCAATGAAGCGGCGGGGCCGCTGCCTGGTGATATGACCAGTGTGCCGGTGGAAGTTTACGTGGGCGGCGTGAAGGCTACCGTGACATATCGCGGACGTTCGGGATGCTGCGCGGGAGTTGACCAGATCACGTTCACAGTTCCGGCTGTTACTGGCTGCCGTGTGCCTGTGACGCTGAAGATCAACAACGTGGTAAGTAACTACACGTCCATGCCGATTGCGGCTGCAGGAACGCGAATCTGTTCAGATGCGGGCGGGCCCTCGGCGGCGGATTTGCAACGGTTCAGTGTGAACGGCGCGTCCATTGGCGCGGTTGTGCTGACACGGCTCGGGACGTCGGTCACAGTACCGATTGTGGGCACCACCACCACCAATTCAGATGTCGGCGCGGCCACCTTCTTTAAGTATTCGGCAGACCAGTTGAATACGTCACAGAACCCTTTCAACACGACAACGATCGGCGCGTGTACGGTTTCGTTTTTTAAGGGATCTTCGTCGAGCGCCTCCGATCCGGTCCTGCCCCTTACACTTGATGCGGGAACAAGCATTTCCGTAGCGGGAGCGGCGGGTACCAGGCAGTTGACCAGGCTGACAGCGGGTCTGACAACTTATTCCGGCGCGCTGTCTGCTCCAACAGGTCCGGGGTATTTGGAACCCGGTACGTTCACAATCAGCGGTCCGGGCGGTGCGAACGTGGGAGCATTTCAGACAACTATTGCGGTACCGGCAGTGCTGCAGTGGACTAACATGGACAACGTGGTGAATATCAATCGGGCAGCAGGACAGTTGATTACCTGGAACGGTGGCGATCCGGCAGGAACCGTGATAATCATAGGCACTTCAACAAGCGGCACTGCGGCGGATTCGGTCGGGGCAACGTTCCTCTGCACGGCTAAGGCGAGCGATGGACAGTTCACGATTCCGGCGGCAGTAACGCTGAGCCTTCCTGTAAGCCCTACCGTTCAGGGCGTTCCGGTTGGCTCATTGCTGGTAGGAACATCCACTGCCGTTAAATCATTCACTGCAAGCGGCCTGGATATGGGTTTTGCTGTGGCTACGGTGGATGCGCTGAAGACACTGAGCTACCAGTAGAGAACAAACGAGTAGTTCCGCAGCAATAAGGGCGCGCTTCGGCGCGCCTTTTCCTATTTCACGATCTGAGTATCCAGCGCCCATTTAGCGCGTGCGATACCGGCCACCATCAGTTCCAGATCTCCGGCACCGGTGTTCTCGAACGAGTGGATCTCATTGAACATGATCGGCACTGCATCGCCTTTGTGAACCGGCGCAGTGTCTGTGCCGATATGAGCGACACCATCCCCTGCCATCACGTAATAAAACTCTTCGACGCCTTCATGCCGTTCTTTGGGCGTGGATGCTGCGTGCGGAACCAGCGTGTGATCCACGTATGACCAGTTGGTGTTGAAGACATCGGGCGGCAGAGCGCGGCGGTATTGCACGCCACCCGCCGGCTTCAGCAGGGATTTATCGAGACGCATGGTGATGAAGACGGGAATCTCATCGAGTGCGGCTCCTACCCTGGAATCGCCGAGATTGAACGCGTCATACTTCCCTTTTACATTGCTGATATTGATGTTCATCCACTGCACGGGCTTGTCGGTTGCGTTGTAGATGGCATGCATGTGCCCGGCGCGGCAGAGCGCTCCGGCCGGGCCTTTCAGAGTGGACGTGCGTCCGTCGATGGTGAACTGTGCTTCGCCATCGAAGATCACAAACATTTCCTCACACTGATTGTGAAAGTGCGCGCCGATGCCGCTCTTCGGGTTGATCACGCCCCTGTGCAGAAAGAAGAGATTGGTGTTCAGCGTGTCGTAGTTAAACAGCGCCTGGTAATCGAGACTGCCTGCGCCGTCGTGGACGGCAGGTGAGTGGTGGAATTTCGCGGGGTCGGTGTGGGCGATGCGGTTGGCGAGAGGCTCCTTCGCGAACAGGAACAGCGCAAACAGCGAAAAAGCGGGCAGACTTCGCAACAAAAACTTTTGCAGCATGGCGTTCGGCATTATATAACCTCCGCGCGATGTGAACTGGTGTATATTGCCTCAAGAGTCATGAAGATCATCCAAGTCGCATTAGCCACGTCCGCCCTTGTGCTCGCGGGTTGTTCCACCGCACCGATACCCGCGCCCTCCGCCGCGGCCCCGGAAATGAAAGGAACAGGCAGTATTGTCCGGCTTGATCCGGCATTCGATGCTATCGCTCCCAAAGATGCCATTATCGAGAAAATCGGCAGCGGGTTCGGGTTTACCGAAGGCCCTCTGTGGCGACCGGAAGGGAAGCTCTGGTTCAGCGATGTGACCGGCAATCTAGTGCGGTCCATCACGCCTGACGGCAAGGTGGAGGTGTTGATCGAAAAGGCGGGTGGAGAGACAAATGCGCCGGCGGGATCGTTCATCGGGCCGAACGGTATGGTGGCCGATAAAGATGGTTTCGTGCTGCTGTGCGAGCACACGAACAGGCGCATCGCCCGCGTGGACAAAGATCTGAAACAGACGGTGTTTTTGGATAAATTCGAAGGCAAGAAGTTTAATAGTCCGAATGACTTGGTTTATAAATCCGATGGCTCGCTCTACTTCACCGACCCGCCATATGGGTTGCTCAAGCAGGATGAAGACCCCGCGAAGCAACTGAAGTTCAATGGCGTATTTCGTTATGCGAAGGGCAAGCTGACCGCGGTCATCAAAGACCTGACGCGCCCGAACGGTATTGCTTTCTCACCTGACGAGAAAGTTCTGTACATCTCGAACTCCGACGAGAAGAAGAAGATCTGGATGCGCTATGACGTGAAGGCGGACGGCTCGGTGTCGAACGGTAAGGTGTTTGCGGATGTAACGGGCGAAGCCGAGGCGGGGCTGCCTGACGGCATGAAAGTGGATTCCCTGGGTAATGTGTACGGCTCCGGCCCTGGCGGTGTGTGGGTATTCTCGCCAGACGGGAAGCACATCGCCACCATCAAGCCGGGTGAGACCCCCGCCAACGTTGGATGGGGTGATGACGGGAAGAGTCTGTATATCACGGCGACTACCAGTGTTTATCGGATCAAACTCGCGGTGGCTGGCGAGAAAGCACTCTACTAATTCAGGAGGATCTTATGAAACGACGTTCTTATTTGAAGACGATTCTGGCCGCCGGTGCAGGCCTGACGGCTGCGAGTGCACAGACGGCAACGCCGAAAGGTCAGGGGAAAACTCCGATTATCCTGTATGTGGATATGCAGGTGGATCCGGCCAAAGAGCAGGAGTTGATTAAGAACTTCCATACGATCTTCAAGCCTGAGGCAGTGAAGCATCCGGGCTATATCGACGTGACGATTGCGAAATTGCGTTCAGCGTTGATGGGCACGGCACCGGCGGGCATGAATTATCGCTTTCAGCTCACTTACCAGAGTGAAGAATTGCGGCAGAAGTGGATCGCATCGCCGGAGCATGCTAAGGTTTGGCCGACTATTGAGAACACGCTGACAAGTAAGAACTATACCGTTTTGCTTTGTGACGTGGTCTAGGTAGCCCAGGCTGCCGCGCGGTGATTTATTTCCAGAGAAAGGCGGCCATGGAGAGGGAACCGTATTCGAAATGGCGGTTCAGGATCTCGGCTTTGGCGCCTTCTTCCGCGGCACCGAAAGGGGCATAGAGCGGCAGGAAGTGTTCGGGTGTCGGGTGGTTGCGGACATACTCGGGGGCTCGTTGTTCGGCGTGGATGAGATCGTCGGTGCGGCCCTCGGCGACGGCTTTGCAGAGCCATTCTTCGAAGGCCAGCGCATGCGGGGCGGAACGACCGATCTCGCGGAGGTTGTGTGTTGCGGAACCGCTGCCGACGATCAGGACGCCTTCCGTTCTGAGCGGAACGAGGGCGCGCCCTACAGCG
This sequence comes from Bryobacterales bacterium, assembly GCA_030838885.1. Classification (GTDB taxonomy): domain Bacteria; phylum Acidobacteriota; class Terriglobia; order Bryobacterales; family Bryobacteraceae; genus BOG-234. The sequence continues at coordinate 4,920 of JAUZEU010000328.1, forward strand.
AGGTGATAGGCGGCGCTTTTGTGCGGTTGGACTGACATTTCGATCACGGGAATTGAGACGTCCGGGTAGATCAGGCTAAGGGGCGACCAGACGCCGTGATCGATGCCCCGGTTCGGGTCTCCGGTGGCCTTTATGCCCGCGAGTTCGAGGAGCTTCAGGATTCGGTTTCCCAGGACGGGGTCGCCTTTGGCTGGATATTGCTGTTTGTAGAGTTCTTCGGGAAAGCCATAGAAATCGTGGATGGTGGCGGGGTTGGGGGCCAG
>JAUZEU010000019.1 GCA_030838885.1 Bryobacterales bacterium
AAAGAGAACGTGGAAGTGCGGGAACCCGGCATCAACACACAGAAAGGCTCGGGCGGAGCCCATATGAACGGTACCGTGAAGCGCGAATGCGGGCGGGCGGAATTTATGTTAAAACCTGTCAATGAACTTTTTATCGCTGGTAACGGCTGGGGCTGTGTGCGCTACTCTGTTGGCCGGCTTGGCGCCAGCCCAGTCTGTGGCCCGCTCCGGCGCGGGGTCCCCGTATCTATTTCTTTTTGCGGGTGATCAGGACGGTGCCGATAGCGATTTCCTCGCCGTCGTCGATCTCCGCGTCAACAGCCCGAATTTGGGGAAGGTGATTGCCACCACACCGGTTGGCCTGAAGTCCTCGATGCCGCATCACATGGAATATCAGACGCCGCCGAAAGGTGAGTTGCTGTTCATGAACGCCCATCATCCAGAGGTGAGCCTGCTGGTTGACGTTTCCGATCCGCGAGCGCCTCGGGTGGTAAAAACGTTCGCGCCTCCGGCGCCGCTTCGATACCCGCACGATTATTATCGGACGCCAACCGGGACGCGTCTGGTTGGCTTTCTTCGCAGCGAGGGCACGGGCCCGGATCCAGGCGAGACGGCCAGGCCCGGCAATCACGGCGGCATCGCGGAGTACACCAGCGAGGGTAGGCTTCTGCGCCAGGTTTCGGCGGCAATCCCGAACTCATCCAAATCTATCCGGCCCTACGCATTTGCCCTTCTCCCCGAGATCGACAGATTAGTGGTAACCAGCGCGTGCATGATGGAGAGTACGTGGGCGGACGTCGTGCAGGTATATCGTTATTCCGACTTCACTCTGCTGAAGACCATCGATCTGCCGCCGGGCCACCTGAAGGACGGACGGGAGATGAAAGGATCCCAAAGCGCCGGTTTCGGGCCACGCGTTCTTGCGGATCGCTCGGTGTTTTTCAACGCTTATGGCTGCGCTTTTTACCGGCTGACCGATATTGGTAGCCAAAACCCGAGGCTGGATACAATCTTCACCCTCGAGACGCCCGAAGTTGCACGGGGATTTCGCGGCTCGTGCGGTATTCCGGTCGTGTTCGGCAAATACTGGCTGATGCCAGTTGGCCAGCTACACGCCGTTGTGGTGCTCGACATTTCGAATCCAGCGGCCCCGCGCGAGGTGTCTCGACTGCGTACTCCTGCGACTTTCAATCCTCACTGGCTCGCCCGGGATGCACGTTCGAACCGACTTGTGCTTGGCGCGGAACTGGGCGGCGAGGAAGGTTTTTTCCTTTTGCGGTTCGATGCCGAATCTGGCGGGTTGTCCTTCGATCCAGCCTTTAAGGGTGAAGGGCAAACGGGGTATCTGAGCCTCAGGAATCAGTCTTGGCCGCACGGACCTACGGGTCCGGCCTGGGGCCATGCCGCTCTGTTTCTGCCGCAACAATGAGAGACCGGGGACGCCACGACGTAAGGGCCAGTCATTTGGATGAATTCGGACCCTGGTGAGCGGATTGTGGCAGCCGCTTTTTTGCTAACACGTTCGGGCCTTTCAGGTTCACTGGGAGATGCGCGAAATGTCAGCTTCGCGGCCCCGTTTGTTCAAGGCGTAGATCACTAACACCTTCGACCACACAGATCACATACTAAGACAAAGCTGTCTGTTCCGCTTGACCGCTTTGTTGCCATGTGACATAGTGGCAGTTCTCTCATGGATAACGGCCTCGGGCTCCAGCAGGAAGTGGTTCGGCTCCAGGCGCCGCTTGAGACCTCGAGGAAGGTTCACGGAACCATTCATCTCGACGAGGTGCTGCACTGCGCTCTTGAAATCGCAGTGAAGGAGCTCGAAGCTGACAGCGCGTTCTTTGAGCGTGGCGAGGGTTTGGGCGATGCAACGCGCACTCACTACGCGGACATTCCGCTGGAATTGCCGCGGGCCTGCGATATCGCTGGTGTTCCCCTGATGGACAGGAAGGGCCAGACCATCACGCGCCTGACGGTGATGCGTGCAGGTAATCCTCTCTCAATGGAGGAGCAGGATTTTCTGGAAGGGCTCGCGCTTCAAACATCCGTGGCGATCGAAAACGCCAGACATCATCAGCGTCTGCTTGCCTGGGAGAGGATGCAGAAAGATCTGGCTGCCGCACGCGCGATTCAACGCAGCCTTCTGCCGCAGAACATCCCTGAGATCCCTGGGTATGAAGCGGGCTTCCGTTCCACCACCTGCTATGAAGTCGGCGGCGACTATGTGGACGTGCTGCCGGAATCCGAGGGGCGCTTCATGATGATGGTCGCCGATGTAGCGGGCAAGGGTCTTGCGTCAGCACTGGTAGCGGCTTCCTTTCGGGCCGCCTTTCGGGCTATGGTCTCGGCGGGGCTTGCGCCGGTGGATCTCGCCAATCGCATGAGCGCCCTCCATTACGGCGAGGGCCCGGAGGCGCGTCGAAGATATGTCACGGCTATCCTGTTCCGTCTGGATACGGTGCGCCATCAGATTGAGGTGGTGAACACCGGGCATAATCCCGGGTAGCTTGTCGGGGCAGATGGAACGTGCCGAATTGTGGATGCAAGCGGGCCGCCGCTCGGGATTCTGCCTGGTAATTCCTATCAGGCCGAGCGGCATGCATTCGAGCCCGGCGCACGGCTGCTGTTTTATACGCAGGCGTGGGCCGCGCAGAGAGCGCCGACGATCTCGATTGCGTAGTGGAGCGCATCCCCGAGGTTCATGCCTTTGCGCGGGATGAGGCGGTCAAGCGTCTTGCCGTCGATGTATTCCATGACGAGGAAATCGGGGCCGACATCGAACAGAGTGCAGATATTGGGATGGTTGAGTGATGCGATGATTCGTGCTTCATTCGCGAAACGATCGCTAAAGCGTTCCGCGGACGTTTTTAGGGCAACGGTGCGGTCGAGGCGTGTGTCCAGAGCGGTCCAGACATCGCCCATGCCGCCGGAGGCGAGATGCGCGAGTATTTCGTAAGGTCCAATGCGTTGTCCGGCGTGCATCGGGTGACCACGATTCTCGCATAAACCCGGCGGATGCTGGACGTCTTAGTCGCCAAGTGGCGGGTTTGCCGGGTTCTGGCGAGGGCTGAAACTCCACATCGAATTCCAGAACCGAACGGGTCTTTGGGTAATCGTTGGTAGGCCGTGAAGTGTGCTCCGGATGCGTATACTGGACGAAAGTTACTCAGTCTCTTGCGATAAGTCGCCTGATCATATGACACGCCCAACAAAGTACCGCATATCCAGTCTTCTGCCAGCCGGCTTAGCGTGGGTGGCGCTCGGGGCGCAGACCACGATGCCGCCCGCCGATCACCACATCCACATGCAAAGTAAAGATGCCGCAGCGTCTTCCTCATATGGTTGGCAGGCGCAAGTGGTGTCCACTGGTTCGACCACCACTGGAGGTACTGGAACCAGGAACAAGATGAAGGCGCCCTTGGATGGCTGGGATGGCATCGCCAGATCATTGAGTGCGGCGAGCGCTATCGCGTGAGACTTCGAATCATAACAAAAGGCTGAGTGGCCGTTCGATTGGCCGACTCACACATTCGTCTTCGTTCAACAGGCACTGCTCACTTCACCAAGGCCGATTTTGCTCTTATTGCACTCTCGTACTACTGCACCCGGTTTGCAACCTCCAGCCGCCGGGGCCGCTTAACGGTCGCAGCTATCATGAAGTTCCCGGTTCGTTCCCTGCCCGTTCTCTTCAGGAGGGTGCGGGATTCCGCCGCTTTCCCGCACTCTCCTGCGGGATTTCTCTGTTTTGCCGCACCCTCCTGCCAAAGATCAGCCTCTTCCGGCATCCGAGTGCCAGGTTCCTCACTTTCCGGCATGAGGGTGCCGGGGTTTGATCGGATTCCGGCACGCGGCGCCGGATTTCATCGATCTCGATCCTCGGTGAAGGTCGCAAACACACGCACGGGATTCTCGTCGCGCCCTGGCGGCACCGCTACGAACATTTCTCGTGCACCAACATCAATCCCGGCTGCATGGGGCTCCAGCACTGGCCGATCCTCTAAACACATCCCCTTTCGACCCCGCCGACGTTTGGGCTTCTGCACACTGGATCTCATATTTCTCTTTTGTTGCCTCTGGCTCATTTGCTTCCTTTCTGAGCTTCAGGCAACGGCCAGGTTGTACATGATAAAAATACTCTTCCAAACGGAATCAGTTGACCTCCCAACTGTAACCACTGGTTTGCGCACGGAACCTGGAACCACGCTAGTGATCGGGGTTGGAAACCACCACTGCCAGGACGGTTTACTTCCGCTGCTTGTCGCTTCATCCCAGAATGACAAACTGAGCGAATAACAGTAAAGTTCCTTCCGGCTTTGCCCCGTCAGCCTGGCGGGTCAACCGTTAGTGAGGCACTCCCAACGGAAACAAGGAGCAACGGATAGGCCGAACCTACGGAGCACGGCGCCAGTCCTCGACCCTACCGGGTGTGAGCGCCAGCGACGGTCCCGGACCGGCGACGAAGACGATAGAAAACGCCGATCGAGATTTCTGGATGTACAAAGCTCGAGGTGTGCCCGAGGGACCTGATGATGGCACGCCGTTTGCCTAAAACAAGTCCCCCAAAGCTGCCAGGAATCATGGGGGCCTGCAGTCGCGGGACGCCCTTCGTGGCGGGCGGTACGGGGCCGAGTTTCGCAGCAAACATGCTCGGCCCGTCTTTCGATCCAGCGCCATCGTTCGGGCTCCGGGTTCCGTCGTCACGTTTTCGACCAGGATGTACCCGTCGGTGTGTCTTAGTGAAATACCGACAGGGACCCGTCGGCCCCGCCGCATGAAAAATAGATCATTCCGTTGGCAGGATCGAATTCGGTGCATCCACTCCCGTGCCGATCGGGTGCGGGTCGACAATTCTGTCACCCCATCCACGTATCTTGAGTGAGTTGATTCGGCTGTCTCTTCCCTCTCCGCAAGAGGAGTATACTTGACGCCGGAAACGTAAGTTTCCCAGGCATGGGGGTAGAAAATGAAAAAACTATTGCTTCTATGTGCACTCTGCTCTGGGTCCACGATGTGGGCTCAGTCGTTTACTGCATCGGTACGGGGCGTGGTAACAGACTCTTCGCACTCGGCTATTATCGATGCCAAAATTAAAATCTCCGACGTGAATCGCGGTCTTGAGCACACAGCCACCTCCGACAATTCCGGTCGGTACGTCATCACGGCTCTTCCTCCCAGCACATATTCACTGACCGCGGAAGCAGCGGGTTTCCAGAAATACTCGCGAAACGCGTTTGAGCTCCAGGTTCGGAAAGAGGCTACCGTTGACGTGGAACTCTCGGTCGGTGAAGTTGCGACTACCGTGGAAATTTCTTCGAGCGCTCCCCTGATTAACACCACCAGCGCCGATCTCGGCACTGGTGTCAATAATAACTTTATCCAGAACATGCCTTTGGCCGGACGTGCGCCGCTGGCGCTTGTCGCCCTGGCGGCGGGAGTCAATCCGGCGAATACCAGCGCCGGCGGCCAGTCCAGCACGAATTTCGTTGCGAACGGCGTGCGTAACTCGACCTCGGATGTCCTTTTGGATGGCATGAGCCTGACCAACGTCGAGCAGAATAGCGGGATCACTAACCTGGAGTACCAGCCCTCGGTTGACGTTGTCCAAGAATTTAAAGTTCAGACCAACTTCTTCAGCGCGGAGTTCGGCAATACGGGCGGAGCCATCATTAACATGATCACGAAGAGCGGAACGAACGACCTCCACGGAGTCGTTTACGAGTTCGCCCGCAATTCCGTTATGAACGCCAATAGCTGGTTTGCGAACCGGGCCGGAAGGTCCATACCGGATTTCAAGCGCAACGTTTTTGGCGGCACTGTGGGCGGGCCGGTACTGATTCCCAAGCTCTACAACGGCCGCAACAAGACATTTTTCTTCTACGACTATGAGGCCAGCCGCCAATCAAACGCCTCTACCCAGTTAAGCAGCATCCCGACGCTAAAAGAGCGCATGGGAGACTTTTCGGACACGCGCGATGCCTCGGGCGCGCTGATTACGATCTATAATCCGCTCGACACTTACCTGGCTGCTGACGGCAAGACTACCTTGCGCAGGCCTTTTCAGGGCAATACCGTCCCGCTGGCGATGCAGAATCCGATCGCCCGGAAGGCGCTCTCCTTCTACCCCAACCCGACTTCGGAAGGAACGCTCTTCACGCACACGAACAACTTTTTCGGACAAGGGGTTGCTCAAAGCCACGGCAATCAGATGGATATGAAGGTAGACCACAACATCAGTGACAGGCAGCGCATCACCTCACGTTACAGCCTCGCCTTCGGAGGCGATACGCCTGCAAACTTTTTCGCTAATCTCGCGGATCCCTATTCCAACGGCGACTCCCATTCGAGGACGCAAAATTTTGTCTTTGACTTCACGCGCATTCAGAGCCCGACGACGATCGTCAATTTGCGTTACGGAGTGCTTCGGCAGCACGCGCAAACGGATCCCAAGAGCAAGGGCTTCGACCCGACATCTCTCGGTTTGCCGCCGATTTACCTGGCCTGCGGAATTCTCCAGTTCCCGGCATTTCAGGCGGAAGGCTATCAGCAGGTCGGCATGGTTGGGTATGGGCTGATCCAGCGCGGAGATGACGTCCAAAGCATAACCGGCAGCGTGGTGAAGATTTTCGGCGGGCACAATTTGAAAGGGGGCGCCGAGGCGCGCCTGATGCGCCTGAATTATCTGCAGCCGGGATATCCTCAGGGAAATTTCAATTTCAACCGTGCAGTCACGAACGAGAATCCGAACAGCAGCAATTCCTTGCAGGGCAACGGCATTGCATCGATGCTGCTTGGGTGGGGAAGCGGCGGCGACTATCATCTGGACCCGCCGTCTGCTTCTGCTTCCCAGTATTACGGTATTTATGCGCAGGATGACTGGAAGATCACCCGCAAACTGACGATCAACCTGGGATTGCGTTTTGATTTCGACGTCCCGCGGACCGAACGTTACAACCGCCTGAGCTGGTTTGATTTCAATGCACCGTCGGTGCTGGCGGGCAAAGTGCCTGGCTATCCCAATCTCAAGGGCCAATTCAAGTTCGCAGACGATAAGACGCGGAGCTCGATTGACGGAGATTACAACAACTGGCAGCCCCGTTTTGGTTTCGCCTACGCCTTGAACGACAGGA